>JAYGCN010000338.1:0-4306 GCA_046583315.1 Candidatus Hydrogenedentota bacterium | reverse complement strand
GCCAACATAAACCCAAGCACGAGTCGGCTGGGGTTGGTTCCGGTGCGCACGACGATGTTGAGGGCGATGCGTTCGTGGAGATTCCACTTCTGCATGGCCATGGCGATAAAGAAGCCGCCCATGAACAGAAAGATGTTGTCGTCCCCGTACGCGAGCGTCACGTCTTTGCCGGACAACACGCCAAGTAGTGGATAGAATGCGATGGGTAAGAGCGCGGTGGCCGCGAGAGGTAAGGCCTCGGTCATCCACCATATCGCCATCAGGAATGCGACTGCGGCAGCACGATGACCTTCAATCGTCATGCCTTCGGGTGTCGGCAAGTTCAGCACGAGAATAAATAGTGCGAATCCGCCAAGCAATCCCACTTTTTTTGTCGTTGAATACCCCTCGTTCGCCATCAATAGCTCCTGCTTCGCCTGTTTGTGAGGAGTAGTTATACCAAAACGATGGATTGATTGCACTCAATGGTGCGGAATGGACGATCTAGAGATTCGCAGGAAGTCGATTTGGATACTCCGCGAGTTCGAGCAGGGCGTAGAGGAGGAAACCTACGCCGTCGACGGATTCGTAGTAGTGTTTGGCGGGTTGGCCTTTAACCCAGCCGTTTTCGGTGACGAGTTTGTCGATGGCATCGCGGGCAAGGGCGTGGGCGGTTTCGAGATGCTCGGGATCTTTTGTGGCGTGGTGCATGCCGAGGAAAAAGGAGATGCTGCGTCCGTAATTTTCGGCGTAGGTGCCGCCCATGGCGGTGGAGCCGGGGATGGCTTTTTCGAGTTCGTCGCCCCAGCGTCGACCGTAACTTGGCGGCATATTTGCGTTTATGTTCGTGGCCCAATGTTTGGCGCTTTGCAGTGCGGCTTCGTCATCGGTGACTTCGTAGGCGTACAACGCGGATTGCGCGGCGAGGATTGGAAATTCGTAGGAAAACATGACCGTGCGCCAGATGTCGATGTAGCCGGTCGGTTTCCACACGTCGTAGCCGTCGCCTTTGGGTTGGCTCATCACGGGTGTGCCGTCGAGCTTGAGCATGGCCCGCCATTGTTGCGCATCTGCATCCCACCCGTATTTGAGGTAGGCGCGGATGTAGGCGAGGGCCTGATCGCGAAACATCGTGTCGCCGGTTTCTTCGTAACACTTCATTAACAGGGATGCGTAGGGTCCGGTGATTGTGGTGAATGAATGGTGAGCGTCGTAACGATCTCCGGTGCTCGGTGCATCGGGCGCTAGATTGGTTTCGGGATTACGCGCGTTCCAGTGGCGATTCGCGATGGTCTTCGCGCGTTGGAGATAGATTTGTTCACCTGTCTGTTTGTAGGCGACCGAAAATGCGTAGGCCATTTCTCCGCCGAAGAATGCGAAATCGCAACCCCAGCGATTGTCGTCGTGACGATTGAATACACCGGTCTCTTCGTCGACGATGTGATATTTCCAGAGGTTGTCGACCTCGCGTTTGACCTGTCCCGGCGTTGCGGCCCACATGCGATTCCAGTTGGGGACAAGCACCAAGGTTTCATGCGGACCCGTCCCATCGCCATCGCCACCGGGCGCATCGGTGTAGGCATCATAGAATATGTGTGAACCCCACGCGTTCATTCCGTTCGGTTTTACGGAGCGTTCGAAAAATACACGGGTGTAGTCGTCCGCCGCCGTCGCGTATTCGGATTTGCCATGACGCTCCGCCAGCTCGTACATTGTGCGTAGCAGCGGCTGGTCTTCCCATAGATCGCTGCCGCCCGGATTGCGCCGATGAAGACGCCCCTCGCTCCGAATCAGCGCATCGAAGGTTTCCGGTTCACGCGGTGACGTGTTGTCCCGAACGTCGATCAGGCTCATGAACATCGGTGTGTGTACCTCGCCATAATTGTCGCGACCGTGTTCGAGAACGTTGTCGATGCAGTTGGTGATTACGGAGAGGAGTTTTTGTTTTGGGACGGGTTCAGCGGAGGCTATCGGAGCAACGACTCCATATAGCGATAAACATAAGACTCCCAGTGTCCAGATATTTCGAATTCTCATAATGTGCATCCTATTTCGGTTTTTCCTCATTAAAACAGAAATGACCCCTGATTCGAAAATTCGAATCAGGGGTCGCAGCAGTTACATCCGATGGGGGTTACTTCTTGGGCATTTTTACCCATTTGGTTTTGGAGGCGGAACTTTTTACGGCGGTCTCGATGAAATTCATGCCGCGTAGTCCGTCGTCGATGTTTGGGAAATCGAGCATGAGGGGATCGGGTTTTTCCCGGAGGATTTTCGCGCGCATGGTGTCGGTCGCGTTTTTGTAGATGTTGGCGAAGGCTTCCAGGAAGGCTTCGGGATGTCCAGAGGGGATGCGTGTGGCGCGTGCGGCGGCGGGAGATTTCTCGGCGACGTAATCGTTGCCGCGTGACCAGACTTGCAGAGGGCCGTCGGGAGATTTTACGTGCAGCTGATTCGGGTGTTCCTGGTGCCATTCGAGTCCACCGGTTTCGCCGTAAATCCAGATGGCGAGGGCGTTTTCTTCACCTACGGAGATCTGGCTGGCGTGGAGAATGCCTTTCGCTCCCCCCCGAAAGTGGAGAAGGATGTTTCCGTCATCGTCGAGTTTGCGTCCCTTCACAAAGGTCGTCAGATCGGCGCACATCTCAGTGATTTTAAGTCCGGTAATGTATTCGGCGAGGTTCTCGGCGTGGGTACCGATATCGCCAATACAGCCTGCCGCGCCGGATTTCTTGGGGTCGGTGCGCCACTCGGCCTGTTTCACATCGGACTTCTCGAGCAGGGTGGATAACCAGCCCTGGGGGTATTGCACGACGATTTTACGGACCTTGCCGATGTCGCCTTGCTTGACCATGTCACGGGCCAGCTTCACCATGGGGTAACCGGTGTAGTTATGGGTCAACGCGAAGACTTTGCGTGATTTTTTCACGATGGCTTTGAGTTCGCGGGCTTCTTTGGCGTTGAAGGTGACGGGTTTGTCGCAAATGACGTTGAATCCTGCCTTCAGGAAATCACGGGCCACGGGAAAGTGTACGTGGTTCGGCGTTACGATGGTAACGAAGTCGATTCGCACTCCCTCGGGCAGTTTCGATTCCTTCTCGATCATTTCGGTGTAGGAACCGTAGACGCGTTTGGTGTTCAGGTTTTCTTCGCGACCCTTTTGTTGCGACTTGCGGGGATTCGTGGAGAAGGCACCTGCGACGAGTTCGACTCCGCCGTCGAGTCGGGCTGCTTTCAGGTGAACATCGCCGATAAACGATCCGGGACCGCCGCCGACCATGCCCATTTTGAGAGTACGTTTGAGGTGTGCCATGAATGCGGATTCCTATTGGTTATCTTTGTCGAAGGCCGCGTCGAACACGACATCGGACTGTTTGAAGTCGATGGACTTCGTGTATTCGCAGGATTCGGCGGCGCCGTGTTCGCGGTCCATGCCCATGTCTTCCCATTCAACGGAAAGCGGTCCTTGGTAGCCGCATCGGTTCAGCGAACGAATGATCGATTCGAAGTCTACGTCTCCGCGTCCAACGGAACGGAATTCCCAGCCGCGGTTACCGTCGCCGAAGTCGAGGTGTGAACCGAGCAGACCAGATTTACCGTCGAGTGTCGTGGCGGCATCCTTCATGTGAACGTGGTAGATGCGATTCGGGAATTCGTCGATGAACTTGTGCGCGTCCATGCCCTGCCAGATGAGATGGCTGGGATCAAAGTTGAACCCGAAAGCTTCGCGATTGCCAATGGCTTCGAGCGCACGCTTGGCGCTGTAGATATCAAATGCGATTTCGGTGGGGTGTACTTCGAGGCCGAATTTCACGCCACATTCATCGAATACGTCCATGATGGGATTCCATTTGTCGGCGAAATCCTGGAATCCGGCATCGATCATTTCGGTCGACACGGGCGGGAAGCTGTAGAGCAGATGCCAGATGGAGGAACCTGTGAAACCGTTGACGACGGGTACACCGAAGTTTTTCGCGGCGCGCGCGGTCTGCTTCATGGTTTCGATGGCCCAGGCGCGTTTTGCTTCCGAGTCACCCGCGAGTTCTTCCGGCGCAAAACCGTCGGAGCGTTCGTCGTTGAGATCACAAACGAGTTGACCCGCGAGGTGATTGGAGATCGCCCAGCAGCCGAGTCCGTGGCTTTCGATTTTCTTACGCAGATCGTCGCAGTACGCTTGATCGGTCGCTGCTTTTTCCACGTCGAAGTGGTCGCCCCAACACGCCAGTTCCACGCCGTCGTAGCCAAATTCTTTAATCATCGGAAGCAGATCATCAATCGGTAGATCTGCCCATTGCCCGGTAAAAAGTGTTGCTTTTCTAGCCATGAT
>JAYGCN010000337.1:0-22289 GCA_046583315.1 Candidatus Hydrogenedentota bacterium | reverse complement strand
ATCACATAGGTGATCCGCGCGAGGTTAAAGTCGTCGGAATCTTCGCTGGGCACGAGGCCGATGAAGGTGAAGCCGAAGGGGGTACCGTAGAAAGTGTGTTTGTGCCCGGTGGCGCGGGATCCGAAGCTGCGGGTGAGGTCTTCTTCGATGATGGACAGTGCGCCGCGCACGGTTTCGAAAGCCTTCTGGTTGAGGTAACCTTGTTTGGTGACGCGCACGACGGAGTTGAACATGATGGTCACGCCGGCCATGATGGTGGTGAATATGGCCAGAGACACGAGCAGCTCGATGAGGGTGAATCCGCTTCGACGGGATATGGAACGCGGCATCATCATGGTTTCACCACGAAAGTTGTATAGCGCTCGCTGGTACCGTTGGGAAAGGTCACCGTGAAGGTCACCCGCTGCAATCGGGACTCAGCGTCGCCATGTTCGATACGTTGGATGGTCGTTTCGTAACCGAAAACACCTCCCTCTGCGCTCTTGTGGAGGATGTCTTTGTCGATTTGATCGTAGTAGAGGTAATCGGCGCCCAGCTGGCTGATTTCACCAAGCACTTCACGCGCATGATCGGCGGACACGGATTTTTTGTTGGCGGTGTTGGCCTGACTCAGGCTCTGCGGGAACAGAATCAAGACGGAGACGAGGCCCACCAGCAGAATCGCCAGCGCGACGAGAATCTCGACGAGCGTAAACCCGGCATCGGTCCGTGGATTATGTACGCAGCGATCAGGTTTCATCATCGTCCGCCACTTTCACACGCCCGGTCACCACGTTGATGATTACATCGGTCTCAATGCCGACGAGCTCGAAACTGGCATCGCCGGAAAAACCATTCTCCGTAAAGAGCAGGTCGTTCAAATCGTTCACCATGTAGCGATCGTAATAGTCCGCGTCAGGCTTTAATCCGAGCGACAGCACGAGGCGTTGTTTGGTACTAATCGTATCAAGTCCGCCGGTTTTTTTGAACACGTGCGCGGGGAAACGGTTGTTCCAAATCGAATTATCTCCCGGCAGTCCCCTATCGGGGTAGCTCGTGTCGGTCAAATCCCCGTCGCTGATTTTCGGCAGAATTCGACTAATTTCATAACCATTGGAATCCTCGAAAATTCGAAAAATCGCAATATCCTGCAAGCCTGTTTCACTCCTGAACGTGTCCAAGTCGTCCTGCGGGGTCCCGCCATCGGTCAAGACAGCAGGGTGATTCGTCAATACACAGGTTTCCTTAGGAAATGCCTGAAAACCACCGAAGGTATTATTGACAGGAACGAAGGGCAAATCATTTTTGAGATTACCGTAAGAACCGTACTCGTCGTTCGGGTCGTAATTTATGATGATAGCCGCTAGCGAAACACCGCCCAACGATTCACCAATCTCCTCTATCGTCAGGCGTCTGACCAGGGCACTCTCAGTCAATACAACGCGTGTGGAATCGTAGTTGCCACCGCTCACCTCGCCGTAGTGCGCGTAATCAGTTGGCACGGCATCGTTCACCTGATTCGTACCCAGATTACCATCGCCGGAGAATAAACTATCCTGTGGGACATCCACGTCGTACGCAATGGCCGCATCGACGTTTCGGGTGGTGGCGTGCAGGTTTGCCGCGCGTAATTGGGCAAAGAGATCGCGCGCGGCGGTGCGGGATTTATCGCTGGAGAAAAATCCGCTTCGGATGAGGGTCGGGATCGTGACGCTGGACAGCATCACGATGATGGCCATCACCACCAGCAATTCCACGAGCGTATACCCGCTATGTCGGTCTCGTCCATTCATACATCATACATCCCTGGAATGGCCGAAGGCCTATCGTGGTGCTGCCTGCCAACCGGCTACTTTGTCCCAATTGTTGATGTCATCACCGCCGCCCCAGAAAGCGTAGTCGTCCGGCACTTCTCTTTTCTGGATAATGGCGTTGGCATCGGTGAGATTGTTCTTGCCGCGGGAGTAAACGTACATGGGCAAATCTTTTGATGCGGGGAATCCGTAGAATGCGAACAGTTCGTCGCCACCACCCAATTCCAAGGTTCCCGGTTTTCCGCCGGATACCGTGTCGTAGTCAGTCCTTGGTGAACCCGGCACGTTTTCGTTCGCCTCGTCTGCGGCTGCAACATCATAAATGTAGACCTCGTTTAAGTCCATGTCATCGTTGTCGGTAACACCTGGATCGAGCCGATAGGAACGGAACAGCTGCACCGGCAATCCCCGCATGGGTCCGATCCAGAATTGATACGTCTGATCCCAGGGATCTTGCTCCAGTTCTACATACCCATTGCCCAGTTTCTGGCGAATTTCGGGTTTCAGATCGACGGCGATATCCGCATTCTTGCCTTGACGCAATAGTTGATACATCATTGTCGTGTAATTCTCGGTGAGACTGTCCACAAGGTCATACAAAATGTTTTCGTTATCCCTCAGTGGTGAGGTCCCTTGTAGACTTGTCTTTAGCAATCCCTCAGCAAAATAAATCTCCAGTGCTTCCGTTGTCTGAAAGGAAGGGGGGCTATTGGGGTCCTGGGTTTTGAACCAATTCCGAAAATCGCTACGCTCGGTGTCGGACAGCATCCCGGTCAACGCAGTATCGATGCTTTTGATATCGCTGATGGCCGCGGCGACTTGTCCTTTATAGATAAAGGTCGTCACGTTCGGCAGCACGATACCTGCGAGGATACCGATGATGGCGATGACGACGAGCAATTCGACGAGGGTGAAGCCGCGATGCTGTCTCTTTTTTTGTGCGATAATGGTTTTCATAGTAGTAACTCCTTCAACAGCCAAGGCTCCGGCAATAGCGCGTGTAGCAATCACGCGCGGCACGATTTCCGGGCATGTTATGTCGTCAAATTCTCTGTATAGCATTCTTTAAACTGGTTACCCATCACCCATGGCGTCGCCCAAAGTAAATATGGGCAGGTAGAGCGCGATTACGATGAACCCTATGATGGCTCCGAGTACGAGGATAATCGCGGGTTCCATCATGGACAGCAGGGCATCCACAGCAACTTCCACTTCGTTGTCATAAATGTCCGCCACTTTGGTGAGCATGGTATCCAGACTACCGGTTTCCTCGCCCACATCGATCATGTTGACCACCATGGGCGGGAATACTTTGGTTTCATCCAGCGGCGCAGCAATCGTGTCCCCTTCTTTAATGCGGTCGTGAACGTGTTCAATGGCGTCCTGAATCACCGAATTCGAGATGGTGTCGCGGGTAATCTTGAGGGACTGGAGAATGGGCACGCCTGAGTTAAGCAGGGTTCCCAGCGTACGCGCGAAACGCGCCACACCGACCTTAGTAATCAAATCGCCGACAAAGGGAATTTTTAGCGTCACGATGTCGGACATCCGCATCACAATGGGAATTTTGCGTAATATCTTAACCGTTATCAGAGTCGAGTTGAATACCAGAAGCATCAGCCACCATTTCGTCTCTACAAAATCGGAAACGGTTACGAGAAACTGTGTAGGGGCTGGCAGCCCTGCGCCAAACTCGGCGAAAATTTCGGCGAACACCGGCACCACTTTAACGAGCAGGAAGGTCACGATACCGGTCGCCGCCGTGATCACGAAGATTGGATACACCATCGCGCCTTTGACTTTTCGTTGCAGCGCCATGCGTTTCTCCATAAACACGGCGAGTCGATTCAGCACGGTTTCGAGCATACCGCCAACCTCGCCGGCGCGCACCATGTTCACATACAAACGATCAAAGCCTTTGGGGTGTTTGGACAATGCCTCAGAAAACGTTCCACCGCCTTGCACGTCGGCGGTGATCTCGCGCAATACGTCGCGCAGTTTGGAGGGCGGCTGCTGCGCGACGAGGATATTCAGACTACGAAGCAATGGCAGACCGGCATCGATAAGAGTAGCCAACTGACGCGTCATCATCACTATTTGTTTCCATTTGAGTCCGCCAAAATAAAGTTCGCCCAATCCATCATTGTATTTCTGTTTGAGGGCCTTTTTCTGGTCACTGCGGGTCGCCTCACGCAGATTCGTCGGAAATAAACCAAGACTGCGAATATCCTGCACTGCAAGAGCCTGACTTTCGGCTTCTACTACACCGAACGACGGCTTACCGTCTTTGTTGGTGGCTTTATAAGCGAACTTTGCCATGGTGCAGCTCCTTTTTCGAGCGGTTAGTCGATATACAATTCTGTATGGGTTATCACTTCAGAAGGTGCCGTGATGCCTTGCACGGCGAGCAACAGGGCGGATTCGCGTAGCGTCATCATGCCCAATTTTTTCCGCGCGTATCGGCGCATCACATGGGCCATGACGCGATCAAGTATCATTTCACGTAAATCATCATTGATCGGCAACAGTTCATACACACCTACTCGGCCTTTGTACCCAACGTAGTCACACGCGACACAACCTTTGTGACGGTACAGTGCAAAATTCGGATCTTTGCGCCACTGCTCGGGAATACCCAACTTGTCCATTTCTTCTTCGTCTGGACGATACTGTTGTCGACAATCACGGCACAGTTTTCTCAACAGTCGTTGCGCAAGAACCCCTTCGAGACACGATGTGATCAGGAAGGGTTCCACTTCCATGTCAAGCAGCCGTGTCACCGTTTCAACCGCGCTGTTGGTATGGATACTGCTGAGTACCAAGTGACCCGTCAGTGCCGCTTCAATGCATATTTGAGCCGTCTCCAAATCGCGTATTTCCCCCACCATGCAAATGTCGGGATCTTGACGCAAAATGGACCGCAGCGTTGCGGCAAAGGTGAGTCCGAAATCTTCTTTGATTTGAACCTGAACAAGGTTCTCTATCTGTAACTCCACCGGATCTTCGCAGGTGATAATTTTTTCTCGAATGTCATTCAATTCATTGAGACAACCGTACAAGGTTGTTGTCTTTCCTGAACCGGTCGGACCCGTAACAAGGAAAAGACCACTGGCTTTGTGAATAATGTCGGATATATCGTTCTGCATAATTTCAGTCAGCCCGATTTTTGTAAGATCGGCCTGAACCGCCTGGCGATCCAGTAGACGCATCACCACACACTCGCCGAACAGCGTCGGCAAGGTCGCCACGCGTACATCAATATCCGCATCTCCAACCTTAAGTTCAATACGCGCATCCTGCGGCAATCGTCGCTCACCAATATCCATGTCGCACATGATTTTGATACGGGATATCAGCGCGAGAGAGATAGACTTGGGCGGCGCGACGGTTTCATGCAACACCCCGTCCACGCGAATACGCACACGAAAGTCGTCCTCATAGATTTCAAAATGCACATCGGACGCTTTTTTCTGTACGGCCTCCAGAAGCACGAGATTCACAATTTTGATGACTTCGGGTTCTTGCGCAAGCTCGACGAGATTGTCGACATCACCGATGAGTTTTTGCTGTCCAAGCTCCTCCAGCGAAAGCTCTTTGTCGCCCACGATTTCAAGCAAATCTTCGAGTGTTCCGTGGATCGATTCACCTTCATAAGAATAGTTGGAACGAATACTTTCCTGAACCTCTTCCAGACTGCTCACGGCACCTTCAACAGGCCGCCCCACGATCTGCTGGATGTCATCGAGAAGACTCAGATTCAGCGGATCGGCCAGTGCGATAACTATCGTCCCGTCTTCCTTCTCACGAATCGGCACAACATTGTAAAACTTCGCCACGTCACCCGACATCGTGCGCAATACATCGTCACTGATCTGCAACGCAGCGACATTGACCCGTTCCATACCTTGTTGCACACCAAGTGCTTCAAGGATGTCCTGCTCCTCGCAAAGCTCCATCTTCACCAACACGCGACCCAGGAAATCCCCGGTCAAGCGCTGGCGTTGCATACCCTCGTCGAGTTCGAGCGGCGTAATCACACTCGCTTCGACCAGAATGTCGCCTAATTTTCGTTTATTGGCCACTGTTGTCATTGTTTTCGTTTACCTTTTCAAACGCCCGCCATCGTTAGCTGGCCTTTTTCTTCGGATCTTTGCGTTCCGGGCCGCCTTCGATTCCTAATTGCACGGCAGACTCTTCAAATCCCACGGCATCCTGCGACTTTTGGAGGCCTTCTTCATAGGTGATAATGCCTTTCTGCCACAGGGCCAGCAAATGCTCGTCAAGCAGGTTCATACCATACTTGTGCCCGGTCTGAATGGCTGAGGTAATACGATACGATTTATTATCGCGAATCAAGTTCTGGATAGCCGGCGTGGAAATCATCACTTCAAAGGCGGCAACACGGCCCGGTTTTCCGTTCAATTTGCATAAGTTTTGCGAAATCACCGCTTTGAGGTTACCGGCGAGCTGAGTGCGAATTTGTTCCTGCTGATTTGCGGGGAAGGCATCCACCAAACGGTCAATCGTACGCACCGCACCCGTGGTGTGCAGGGTGCCGAATACCAAGTGGCCGGTTTCTGCAGCAGACACGGCGGCCTCGATCGTTTCAAGGTCACGCATTTCCCCCACCAGAATAACATCGGGATCCATACGCAGTGCACGACGTAGCGCCTCGGCGAAGGAGGGTACATCGACACCGACTTCGCGCTGGGTAATAATACTCTTCTTGTGGTTGTGGAAGAATTCGATAGGATCTTCAATCGTGATGATGTGGTGATCAAATTCAGTGTTCAACCAGTCAATCATGGCCGCAAGACTAGTACTCTTACCCGACCCGGTCGGCCCCGTCACCAAAATCATGCCACGGGGCTGGTTAATCACCTTGCGCAACGAGAGCGGCAATCCCAACTCTTCCATCGTCGCAATACGGCGTGGAATAATACGCAGCACCATGCCAATATTGCCACGCTGTTTGAACACCGATACGCGGAAACGCGCGATGTCTTCAAAGGCAAAGCCGAAATCCGTACCGCCGACCTCCTGGAGCTCTTGCTGGTTATCAACCGAAGCGATACTTTTCATCAGACGCTCATTGTCTTCAGACGTAAGCGGTGCGTTACCGAAGAGGGCTATCCCGCCATGTACGCGGGCCGCCGGCGGATTATCCACCGCCAGGTGAAGGTCAGACCCTTCCCGGTCAATGAGCATCCTCAACAAGCTAACCATTTCGTATGCCACTATCTTGCTCCTACTTTGCGGACTCGCGGATAAACCGTTGCTTTTTTATTAGGCGTTGGCAGGTGCCGCTTCGCGCGGTTTCAGTGGTTCATCCACCATGGTCCGCCGATTCACTTCCTCAATCGTCGTAATACCGTTCAATGCCTTTTTATAGGCGTCCGCGCGCAAGGTGATCATTCCACCGTGACGCGCTTCACGCCGAAGGGCAATCGAAGAATCTCCATCCATAATCATAGCCCGAAGTTCATCCGTCATGGTGAGCAATTCATGAATCCCCATACGACCGGTATACCCCGTCTGGTGGCAATTGTCACACCCGGCTCCATGGATTAGCTGAACCTGTTCCAGATCCACCGGGAAGCCCAGGCGCGTCATCTCGATGTCTTCCGGAACATACGGTTCCTTACACGTCGTGCAGATTGAACGCACAAGACGTTGCGCCAGAATCGCGCGAACGCCTGAGGCGACCATGAACGGCTTGATTCCGATATCCACCAAACGTATGATCGAACTCGGTGCGTCGTTCGTGTGTAGTGTAGAAAATACGAGGTGACCGGTAAGTGCCGCTTTAATGGCAATTTCGGCCGTCTCCAGGTCACGAATTTCCCCGACCATCACAATATCAGGATCCTGTCGGAAAATAGCGCGCAAAGCTCGGGAGAAATTCCAGCCGATTTCATGGTGAATTTGTACCTGATTGATCCCCGTCAACTGATACTCAACCGGATCTTCTACCGTAATCAATTTCGTATCCGGCGTATTCATGTTATGCAATGAGGCATAAAGAGTCGTCGTTTTACCCGAACCCGTTGGGCCTGTGACCAGGATAACCCCGGTATTGAACCCAAGCAGATGTTCCCAGGTCTCCTGATTTTCAGGGCTGAATCCCAATTGCCCGAGTCCTAATTTGAGACTTTCCTTGTCAAGAATACGCATGACGATGCTGGCACCGTAATAGGCCGGCAACGAGCTTACACGTAGGTCAATCGCTTTTCCGCCGAGCTGAATTTTTATACGACCATCTTGAGGCCTGCGTTTCTCGGCAATATCCATGCCTGCCATGATCTTGAGTCGGGAGGTGATCGCGTTTTGAGCGCGCTTGGGCGGTGCGGGCATCAGCTGCAATACGCCGTCAATTCGATACCGCACCTTAATGTCATATTTTCCAGGCTCAACGTGAATATCACTGGCACGCAGGCGAAACGCCTCCATGATCATGTGCTGCACATAACGGACGACCGGACTGTCATCGCCGTCATCATCATCGCCCGTGCCTTTTCCCGGCAACGCCGCATCATCTACGTCAAGACTGTCCATACTCATGCTGCTCATGGACATGTCGGTAGAACTCAAGCTGCCAAGACTACTACCCGCTGAACTATCCAACGAACTAAGATTGGACATGGTACTCAAAGTACTCATGGTACTCGCACTACTCACCGTGGATAGCATCGTTTCTATGGTGGTAGCGGCTAAACCGTAATACTTGTTCAGGGCCTCGCGAATGTCTTCTTCGGTTGCAAGGACAGGTTGCACCTCCTTATCAAGAAGACGCCTCAGATTATCCATCGTATTGATATTGGTCGGATCCGCAGTCGCGACTTTAATCACGCCGGGTTCCTCTGCGACCGGGATAATACGATATAGCTGCGCAATTTCAACCTTGACCAATCCACGAATGGCCTCGGGAATCTCACGTTCGGAAAGTTTTACAATCGGGATTCCCAGCTGCTCGGCAAGTCCCTCTGAAATGTGGCTTTTGCTGATGTAGCCTAGCCGAACCAGAATCTCGCCCAGCTTCTTGCCCTGCATACCCGTCTGTTGACGGTGGATCGCTTCATCAAGTTGATCCTGGGTGATAATCCCCTTGGTGACAAGACCTTCCCCAAAATAGCTATAACTCATAAGCACGGACCCTTTCAGTTCACCCTATCAATGTACCAAAGGTTCAAAAAAAAGTCAATGCTAATAATGCTATATATTATTGAAAACAAACGACTTAAGTCTATTTTTGTCAATAATTTACCGTTGCTCTTTAAGGCTTCCACGAACCATTTTTGCCCGAATGGGTTGAATCGAATAGTAGACCCCTACGGTTCGCGCCCGGGTCCGTGTTCTGCTGTGTTCTAAATTAACGCTTCGGCGATATCATCACGACCGCACATTCAAGGCCTTTTCCATCAGGAGAGGGCTTCAAATACGTCAAGCGTTGCATGAGTATCAAGTTGTTCGAAGCGTATAACCCATGCATGAGGTCGATAATCTCCTTCATGCTCACATTCCTGAGCGTAATTTGCACGCCCCCGAATGCGCCCTCTTTCGACGCGAGGTCTTTACTTTGCAAATCGGCGCGTCCATTGAGGTTGACCCTGCGGACAGACTGTTGCGCGAAATTATAGAGATCAAAATTTCGTGGACGCGCGCGCAGTTTTTCCTGGATGACACGTTGACCTTCACGCGCGTTGATGATGGCATCCTGCAGCACGCGAGCGGATTCGAGTCGCGAATCCGCCTGGGCCAACTGCTCAACAGAAGTCGCGTGGCGGCTCGTAATGTTTCGATAAACAGGAATCACAGCGATGGCAATCATGACGACAAACATAACGCTTACCAATCGTTTTTCCCGCGGGGCCAGATTCATAGTTGGCATGCTTTAATCCTTACGACGATTCTTGGTTGGTTTCAATAACGTGGGCGGTGATGGTAAATGTATCTTTACCATCACGACTCGAGCGTTTGCGATCGGCTATAGACAACATGGTTGACCCTTCGAGTCCCTCGGTCACTTTTCCGAAAGCATCTGAATTCTTGGTGGATCCCTTTATGGTGATCTCCAATCCCGCGCGACGTGGCATCATCGTAATACTATCGATAGCGACAAGACGGTTGGGCATGTGGGTGCTGATTTCGCGAAGAAGATTGGGCAGACTCGGTTGGTTGAGCATTTCGGGCGTGAGCGCGGTGCCCGTCTGCAATTCATGGTCCAGGGCTTCTTCCATGGCGGCATAACTCTTGAAGCCACCGATATCCGCCGCAGGCCGTTGTGAGGCTGCCGCATGGGCAGGGAAGGTTTCCGCCATAATCGTGTATACCTGACCGCCACGCTGCTCAATGGCATCCTGATTTTGCGCCGTTTTCAAGCTGGTAACGCTCAAATGGGCGACCAGCGCAATGACCACCAAGGCAACCACCACGGCAATGTGTTTTCGGTATGGAGACGGTGCCGCGACTTCTTCAAGTGATTCTCGCGTGAAGGAAACATTGTAAACCCCTCCCGCACCAGCACTGGCCGAACCGATCATCGCCATCCAATCGGAGCAATCATCAGCCTGAAGCAATTCTGCCGGAGCCCAGGACACGCCCAGCGTTGCCGGTGTCACATCGAGTTCGAGTTGTTCGGAAATATGACGGTATTGTTCATCACTCAATCGTGGATCACTACAGGTCAATCCCGCGATTTCGACGGGTTCAAGTGCGTTGGCTTGAAACGCGCGTAATCCATTTTGTACTTCCTGGGTCCAGGCAACAATCTGTTGGGGGTCAGAGACGATGCGTTGCACGTAGGCCAACGAGTCGTTGTGCATGATGGTCAGATAAGAGTTTCCATCCTGCCACAAAATCATCGCGGTGGACGCATTCTTTCCCACCACCGTTTCGAAGCCGAGCGCAGCAAGACCGACAATATCGAGTCCGATACTTTCGACATGAACGCCCGCGTCCTGCAGCAAGGCGAGTTGCTCCGCGGCATGTCTTTTCTGTAATCCGATTACGAACACCTCTGTTTTTCCGTCGACCTCGCGAATGGGTATGTGGTCGATGATCAAATTTTCGATAGGGATGGCCAGATAGGGTTCCAGCTCAAAGGTTAGTGCCGCGCGAACCTTTCGACGTCCGTTGAAGGGCACCGAAAGCTGCCGCATAACACTGAAAACCTGAGGCGCGTTGTAGATCCATATTGTCGGCGTTAGCTTGAGTTCGCTTACGGTCGTTCGCACAATTTCGACGCGTTCCAGCCGCGTTAAGGCAGCATCGTCTCCTGGAGGCGGAAAAGACGCTTCCTTCCATTCGAGCACTTTGGGCGGCACCGAACCGGTCTTCACGATGACGACACGGAAGTGCTTGTCCGTCATCTGAATCACGCCGATTTTTGCTGATAGTTTCATACAAGATTCCTTTTTTGGAGTTAATCCCTAGCGAATCACACGCCAGTCAAGTATTCGAAATAGTTGTGGTTCCGTCGCGCCTTCTTTGTCGCTTGGATCGCGAAACGCATACACTTCGACGCGTACCTGCGCATCGTTGCTCTGACCGTCGGCGAAGATTCGAAATACGTTGCTTTCCACCGTAAACATGGGTGGTGGCAAGGGTATTTGCGACTGTGTGTTCACACTATTCTGGTTGTTCTCGTTGGCAAATCCCACGTTCTGATCGACATCTCCGCCGCCCTGGATAGCTTGTCCATTCTGATCCAGACGCGATGGAAGATAGCGATTCTGAATTAACTGGGCTTCCGACGAAAAGAATGGGTATTCGCTGGCCATTTGATTTTGAATTATGGTCATGTCCGTCGTGATTGTGCCGGGATACAGGCTCTCGCTGGCCATCAGCACGACCTCAATAAGCCCTTCACTCGTCGTGTTGATGTTGAGTCTTCCTTCGGGGTGACCGTGAACCGTGAAAAGATCCGACAGCGGAATGGGCTGCAAGACTTCTCCTTCGTCATCCAGTTCCAGCTCCAAATCGGGGTCGGGCAAACCGAAGTACACTTCCGGAGTGATGCCGGGCAATAACAACAGCTCTTCAATCGAGTCCATCGGACCGTTTTTACAACTGAATGGCGGGTCGAGCGACTCGTAATAATCCGATTCAGCGCCGTTGGGTCTGGCATCGTCATCGGCATCAAGCCAATCGAGAATCAGATCTGTCGGGTCTTCTTCAAATCCAAGATCCACGCGAAATACTTCGCGGATGGCCAACTCCAAAACATCGTGCACGACTTCTCCAGACTGCTCACCATTACTGGCTTCGAAAATGAGTGCATTCAAATTCAGTTTACTGTACTCGTCGACTATCGTCATGCTTACAACATCGTCGTTAAAGGTTGCGAGATTACCGGGTTCCGCCCACACTTCGCTGAGCGCATCGTACATACCGAATTCTTCAGGATTCTCCTCAGCATCCAGAGTGTTGCCGACCCGGTCGGCGTGTAACACACTGAGCGCCGTGGCCACGCCGGATTTTGCCGCGAGCAAGGCCTCGTAATCACTGCTGTTGGAAGCAACGATGGTCGCATCCACCTGTATCTTGTACATAAAGTTGGTGACGATGGCTGCAAGTAAGACGATGAATACGAGGGCGAGCAACAATGCTATACCGGCTTCATTTCGATTATGGGGTTGACGTTGTATCCTCATCGTTGACGCTCCGGTCGACCATAGGCCGGGGTTGCATTGTGGATGCCAGCACCGCCGGGAATCGATACCACCATGCGGAAGGTGTCTTCTTCGGCATCCTTGTCCACTTCGCCCCAAGGCCGCCAGTAGAACGTCACATCGATGGCCCAGGGAAGGCGTTCTTCCACTTCAAGTTCCCACGAATCCACCCACTCCTCGCCGTCGAAATAAAGAATCTCCATTCCATCTACGGGAAAGGTCCACGTGGGTACAGCAATTTCCAGATCTTCAGCATGCTGCCTGAGCTTGTCCGTGTAATTCGTCATGACATCGCCACCCAACGAGTCGGTATAGGACATCAGCGGAACTTCTGTCACCTGCAGGATGGGTCCCGAGATCATCTCACCACCACCCGGCGCGTAAAGGGGTACCTCCACGCTGGACCCGTCTACAATTTCATACGTAACCTGCTTGAAATATCCGGGCAGTCCGCTTGCACCGGACAGCGCGGTTGACGTGGAAAAGGTCAGCAGCCCTTCGGTACCGTTGTTCTCTCCGACAAAGGTGTAGAGCGATTCGAGCATGACCTGCGAGACGGGTTCTTGAGCATTCGACTGAGGCCGATAGACCGCGCCCGCCTGCCACCCGGAAAATGCCTGGGTCAGGTTCTCGTGCAGATGCCGCGCCAGGAATGTTTGGGTGTAGAGTTTGTCCGAGGCATCGGTGGCCGTCTCGGAAGAAGAAATCACCGTGACGAAGGTCGAAAAGACGATTCCAGCGATCACAGCAACAATGGACATGGCAATCAACAGCTCAATGATGGTGAAGCCGCGGCGAGTCGATTTTATATGAGAATTGTTATTCAGCATTTTACGTCCCTTCGGGATCGACCAGGATACCGTCGTACACGCGAAAACGAAACTCGCGTTCCTCGTTCGGACTGACCAGAATAAACGTCACTTCGAGTAAACCGGGAGTCTCTTCTTCATCCAGCAATTCAGCATTGTAGGAGTAGGAGTAATCAGGGTAGGCATCGCCAAACTCGCCCGAGCCGGATTGCTCCCCTGCAAGAATTTCGACTTCCGCCAGCGCCGTGCCCTGTTGCGACAACAGTTCCATCAGCGCGGCATCCTGGGAGTCACTGAACAGGCTCATCGTTGCGAAGTGAGACTCCAGCAAGATAAACATGCCGCCACCCAAAATGGCGAGTGCCATGAGTACCTCCAGCAGCGTGAACCCGCCTTGCGCGTCGAGACGCTCGTCTCTATGTGAGCGACGACTCATAAGGTCATGAACTCCCGGATGTACCAAGCGTTACCGGTCATCGGATCCCAGTACACCGTCATCAGATCCCCGTCCTCATTAAATAAACTCAACCGCACCTCGGTGTCCAGACCCAAGGGCGTCAATTCAATATCAACAATACCTTTTACATACTCTTCGCCGGCGATGGTGATCGAGTCGATCCAGACAGAGTCGATCACGGTGTGCGCGGCCAACAGCGGGTCGGACACTGGTTCTCGGACGGCTTCCTCATCTTCTTCTTCATACTCGCGGTTTCGCGCAAAAATCGATTCGTCATCCACATAATCATAATCGTCGTGATGGACCCGCAATGCGCGCGCGAAAAGGGTATTGTCCGCCATCGATCGGAATCGATCTTCCATTTCGCCGCGTTGCTTATCGAGCACCTTGTTCTGCTCTTCTTCGGTATTATACTCCTGCTCAACTTCGTCGCCTTGCAATATCTGGCTGGACGCCTGTGCAAGTCCAATCTTGTCTTCTGGAATCCAGTCATCGTCATCGTTCTCAGACCCGTATCCGCCTGTCGTCCCGTAACTCTTAACCAAATCGGGCAAGGTTTCCGCCCAATATTCTTGCGTATCCAGGTCAATCCGTACTCGAATCGACGAATGCGTCAATGCGGTGTGCGCCATCGCAGCGCGGCCATAACCCGCCAGCCGGCTCGCTTCATTTTCATGCTCCGTCAAGCTCAGCAACGGAAGAAGACGCGGCGCCGCAATGCTCACGATCATGGTCATTAATAAAATGACGATCATCAACTCGATGAGCGTAAATCCGTTGCGATTATGTCGGCGCGGCGCGTCCATGGTGCAATTTACTCATTCCCGGACAGGTTGTCACTCGAGATATCCTGGTCAACCCCGGATCCGCCAGGCGAGCCGTCGGCACCATAGGAAACAATCGTAAAGTTACTTCCTCCTTCGAGCGAGTACACATACGGATTGCCCCAGGGATCATTGGGAATGGCATTGGAGTCGAGGAAATTCTTTTTCGGATTGCTCACCAATGCATTCAATCCTTCAGCAGAGGTTGGCAATTTTCTAAACGCGATCTTGTACGCGATCAATGCCGTGTTGAAATTCGCGATCTCCGCTTTGGCCGTGGCAACATTGGCATCTTCCAACGCGCCGAACATGTTTACGCCCACCGCGGTAGCCAACATTGCGATGATGGCGATCACCACCATCAACTCGATCAGCGAGAAACCTGCCGAGTCGCCGCGCGCGCGTCCAATGACTTGATTCAATCCCCTTCGTTGAAGCTTCACGTTGATTTCTCCTTTATGCCTAGCGAATGCTGGCGCTCATATCCAAAATCGGGAGCAATATGGACAACACCAGCAATCCAACAAAAACCCCCATTACGATAATTATTACCGGCTCCATCAAACTGACAATCGCGTCGACCGTCAGCTCGACATCCTCGTCGTAGGTGTCCGCAGTCTGGCGCAGCATCTCTTCGAGTTCGCCGCTTTGCTGTCCCAATTCAATCATGTTCGTGAGCATCGGTGGGAATTCGCCGCTCTCTTTCATCGGCGTAGCAAGCCCCCGACCGCGACGCACTTCAGCCCGAATCGATTCGAAGCGATTCTCAATGTAGGCATTCCCAATAACCGTGTTCACCACGTCCAGGGCCTTCATCATGGTCAGACCGCTCTCGAGCATGGTACCCAGAATACGCGAGAACCGTCCGCAGATAAGTTTTAAGTGAAGGGTGCCCAACAACGGAACCTTCAGCTTGAAGTGGTCCCACTGCATGCGCCCTTTCGGCCGAGAAACCCATGATCGCCACAGGAAAAACAGCAAAATCACGCCGCCTATCATCCAATACCAATACGCGCCGATAAAATTCGTCGTATTGATCAACCATTGTGTCATCGTCGGCAAGGTCTGACCGCGTTTGGTGAACAAATCTGTAATTTTCGGCATCACGACGAGCGTCAAAAAACTGATGAGCGCAATCGCGAAAAGCAGCATGAATATCGGATACGCCATGGTCGACGCGATCTTCGCTTTAAGCTTGGCCTGGCTTTCCAGAATCTCCGTCAGTCGAAACAGCACCGCCTCAAGAGAGCCACTCGATTCTCCGGCGTGAATCATATTCACGTACAGCGTTGAGAAAATTTTCGGGTGAGCCGCCAGACCGTCGGCAAGACGATTGCCTTCCATCACATGACTGCGCACATCCAATATCGCTTTGCGAAGGCGCGCATTCGCAGTCTGTTCATTCAATGCATTGAGGCCGTCGACCAATGACATGCCGGCGCGCAACAATACGCCCAGTTGGCGTGTCATGATCGATAAGTCGCGAGTCGATACGCCGCTAAATCCAATGCTCATCGCGCCGGATGCGCCATCGTCCTTGGCGAAACTTTCCGAAATATTGGTCGGAAACAGTTGTTGATCGCGTAACTTACGGCGTGCTGCGGCGGCACTATCCGCCTCAACGATTCCCTTGACGGCTTTGCCGGTTTCGGCCAGCGCGCTATACTCAAATACTGCCATAATTCCTCACCCGCCGAATTAATCCGGCAACTCGTCCACAAACTCATCACGGGTTACGCGCAATACCTCTTCAATGGATGTGACACCATCGAAGATGCGCACGGTACCGTCATCACGCAAGCTGTGCATGCCGAGCCTGCGCGCCTCACGTTTAATGGCATTGGAATCGGCACCGCGAAGCGCCAGCTCCTGAATTTGAGGTGCCATCGACATCACTTCAAATATGCCCGAACGCCCCAAATAACCGCGGTCTTGACAGGCATCACACCCGACCGAAAGAAAGGCTTCCTTGCCGCGATGCTGCATGGCCTGGGCGCCCAATTCTTCTAAAGCCGCTTCGTCAGGCACATACGATTTTTTACACGATGGGCACAGTCTGCGCACGAGACGTTGGGCGATAATGGCAATGGTTGACGAAGTGACCAGGAAGGGCTCAATCCCCATATTGATCAATCGCGTAATCGCGCCAGCACTATCGTTCGTGTGCAAGGTCGAGAAAACGAGGTGACCCGTCAACGACGCATGAACCGCCATCTCCGCTGTCTCTTCATCGCGAATTTCACCTACCAGAATTACATCCGGATCCTGACGCAAAATACTGCGCAACGCGCTAGCAAAGGTTAATCCAATTTTTGGGCGCACTTCGATTTGCCCGACACCCGACATCTGATACTCCACCGGATCTTCAACTGTGATAACGTTGATTTCCGGCGACAGCACCCGCTGCAACGCGGCATACAAGGTCGTCGATTTCCCGGAACCCGTCGGACCCGTCACCAACACGATACCGTGCGAGTTCCGGATGAGTTTGTCCATTTTCTCATAATCGCGTCGCGCCATGCCGAGCTCTTCAAGCCCCATCAGAAAACTACCCTTCTCCAGAATACGCATCACGACACGTTCGCCGTTCTGAATCGGGATAATGGAGACACGAATGTCGATCTCTTTGCCGCTCAACAGAATTTTGATGCGTCCATCCTGCGGCAGACGCTGCTCGGCAATGTTGAGGTTCGCCATAATTTTGATACGCGAGACCACGGCATTGTGTTGCGCCTTGGGCACGTTGAATTTTGAATAAAGCACCCCGTCAATACGATAGCGCACGATCACTTCACGCTCGAAGGGTTCCACGTGGATATCCGAAGCACGTTCTTTAATGGCACCCGAGATCATCAGGTTAATCAGTTTTATAATCGGTGCTTCATTTGCCAAATCGAGTAAATCGCGCTCATTCAACTCGTCATCGAGCGAAAATACCTGCCCATCGTCCGAACTCGTAATCGTTTCAATCATCTCAGAGGCAAGCTCGCTCTGCTGGTCAAAATAACTATCCAGAATGGATTGCAGGTCCGCTTCCGTGCATAACACCGGCGTGACCGGACCATCAAGCAACAACCTCAAATCTTGCAAGGGCAAAAGATTGATCGGATTGCGAATCGCGACAAGGTACGTACCGTCTTCCTCACAAAAAGGTACCATCTCATACTGACGGATGAACGAGATAGGCACCTTCGACGTCAGTTTGGGATCAACCGCGTCGGAAATATTCGTCCGACACGGAATTTTGAATTGTACGCTCAGCGCATTCAAGAGTTGCTCGTCTTCGATATAACCCATCTCCAGCAACAGTTCGCCTATGCGCTTGTCCCGAACTTTTTGCAACTCGACCGCCTCGCGCACTTGCTCCTCGTTTACGTGGCCCTCGCGGATCAAAATCGACCCAAGTTGCATTTCTTCTGCTGTCAGAATAGGCATAATTACTCCGAAAGTACCTTGTGCGCTTCGCTCTCGGGATGGGCGTTAAAGAGAACGCCACCGTTCTTTTCTTGGTTAAATACGTCGCTCGGGCGATCAACAAATCGACCCTTATGTTTTGCCTTGACTTTGTTGATGAATCCTTCTTCAAACAAAAAATCCAAATTGTAGGAGTAGAAGTCATCAACCCGTTCCTGTGTAATTTCGACCATATCCCTTTCCCGGTCAAGAATATTCGGTGTCACCAGCACCACCAAATTCTGTTTGTCGCGGCCATGTCTCCGCCCTTTGAACAGGTTGCCTACGAGAGGAAGGTCGCCCAACCAGGGAATCTGCGCAATTGAACGATTCTGACTTTCACGGATCAATCCGCCGATGATGCCCGTCTGACCGTCTTTCACAACAATTTCACTCTTCACCAAGCGCTGAGAAATAGTCGCACCAGTGGTGTTCACATCAATACCTACAGAACTTTCCACTGCAGACGAAGACTCAACCTCGATTTCCATGGTGACGTAGTCGCCCTCGTTTATGTGCGGCGTAACGACTAATTTGATACCAACATCGCGGCGGGCAAGTGAATTGCGCGAGGTAAATCCACTGCTGGGATTAATATCCGATTGAGAGGTGGGGATCGGAATATCCTCACCAACCGTCAAACTGCCTTCGGTATTGTCTTTCATCAACAAATTCGGTCGTGAGAGAATTTCCACATCGGTTATCGTCTCAAGGGCACGCATCAGGAAGGGCACATTCTGAATGGTGGTCGGTGACGTATCTCCAGGTAACATCACCTCGGTCGTGCCATCAATAATACCAAAAGAACCACCCGGGCCGGCCAGCGCAGAAGGGCCCGAAACCAGGACGTTGGCCAGATCCACCACATTCGACAGTCCGAACCAATGTTCTTGATCCAATCCTGCACCTTCCACCGTCAACTGGAATGAATCACTTAGCACGACTTCCATGATAATGGCCTCAACGTTCACCTGTCTGCGAGGCGTGTCAAGCTGAGCAATCAACACCTGCAACACCACGAAGTCCTGTGGCGATGCAATGATGAGCAAAGCATTATTATCTTCGTATACGCTAATCGTTACTTTCTTCTCAAAGGGTTGCACTTCACCATCGTTGGCGGTCTGACTCCCTTCTCGTGGTGCCGTATTCGAAACCCCTTCCAGTGCCGTCGCCACCGATTCCGCGCTGGAATGCATTAACGCCACATAGTGGATATTGTTCGAATCATTCGGCGTAGGCGTGTCCAGCTTCAAGATCAACTCCCGCACCTGCTCCATCATCGACGTCGACGCTATCACGATTAGTGAATTCAAGCGCTCATCCGGCACCAAACGCAATGTTTCTTCCGCACTCCCGACAATGGTCGTGGGGCGTTGGCCCGGCACCGCCGCCGTCCGTGTGTTACGCGGCTGCACGACGGCACGTTGCTGTTGCTGATTCACGCGGGGCGCACCGCCAGAGCTTTCGCCAAGCAATACCTGACTCAACTGATCGGCGAGCGCTTCGGCGCGCGTGTGTTCCAATCTGAAAATCTCAAACTCCACATCGTACCCTGGAATGTCGATCGTTTCGATCACCTCGAACATATTGCGCACGCCATCGGCGGAGTCGATAATCAACAACATATTTGTGTTTTGAAAAACGGTCACGTCCGCTGCGGGCGAACCGACCTTTTTGATAATCTCCGAGGCCTGATCCGCCGGGACATATTGAAGCTGAACAAGATGAATGGCGTAGTTATCAAAGCCCATGTGCGCTTCGCGGGTATTGTTGTAAATCTCAAGTTTGTCAGCATCAATCTGAGCCGCGCCAGCCTTTTTCACGATGCGGACAAGATTCCCATCCAACACCTCAATCATGGAATACCCCTTCGATTTCAGGATCGATTCCAGAATTTCATAGGCTAACTCCGGGGCCACCTTGTGATGGGATATAATCGTAACCTTATCAGTAGCAAGGGACTGCGCAACCTCAAAGTTGCGACCCGTCAACGCACCGATACTACTGACCACCTGGAGAAGCGGGGTATTGTCGTAGTTCAGATCAATCGGATCTTGTGGAGAACCCAATTCCTGAGTCGGACGATTGGAGCCGTTTTCCTGCGCCGTTGCCGCACTACCGAGCACCAGTGCCAGCGCGACGCCAGCCACGACAATCGTCCGCATGAGATAGTGTCGTCGCACTCCCGTCGAGACACACATACGGTGAAGGTTATCTTGGTTAATTTGTCCCTGCATCATCTTTCTCCATTATCATTGGCCGATTCGATAAGTCATATTCATCGGTTTTCCCCCCCGAAGAATACCGACACGCACTATGGTTGCGTTCCTGTATTTATTGGCCAGGGACGTAATCTGACCCTGACCGGTTACTTTTTCATTGTTAATACTGACTAAAATATCACCGTTCCTGAAACCCAACTGTTGGAGCGAACTGATTGACTCAATATCGCCCGTCGTCAACCCCTTCAGATTGCCATCGTCGTCGCGCACTTCTTCCACATCAATGGTGGACGCCAATTTCTCGTAATCGGCTTCCAACTGGGCCGTAATTTCACTACGATGCAGATTGACCAATTGTTGCCCTGAAGCTCGCACGCGCCGTTGGGGTGCCGTTTCAGCCAAGGGGCGATTCGCCATTTGTAAACTCTTGACGTTATTTTTCGACGACTTGCCAGAAATATCGAGCTCGTACTTGAGAGTTTCGTGGCGATTCGCACGCTTATTGTCCAGAAGAACTTCGTCCTTGAAAACCTCGAGCAGAAAAACCCTGTCAATGACCTCGTCACCAATGAAAAAGACTTTCTGCGCCAAACCTTGCTGATTGACCTCAATAATCGCGCTCGAGAAAGGATTTGTGGCGCCCAATGCCACAGCACCCTTTAACACCAACGGTAACTTGGTTTCCGTGGTCTCCGGATTTACCGGGGGCTCGGGTGTCGGTGCCTTTACGGGGGCCTTTTTCCCATGCACATACGCCGCCGCCGGGCCAAAAATCTTGCTCGCCAAAATGCTGTCGTAGTTTGCTCGGTCACCAACCGATTTCGCCAAGTGAATCGGGCTCGCCTCCGATGGACCGACTCCCTGCCCATCAGCCGCGGTCGCGACTGGGCTGCTGTAGACATCGCGCAAGGTAAGACCACCAATAATGAGAATTAGTGCCCACAGCAAAGCCTCTGCGAGGATAAAAAGTTGCCGTATAAGCAGACCACGAATCAAGAGGTTACCTCCGGCGTGCGGCCCGGATCGCTTGGATCTGAATAATGCAGCCACTGTTTATCAAATGTTGATATCATCCTAAACACATTAACACCAATAGGTTATGAAATTAGACAGCCATCCAAACGTAACTCACTGTTTACTATAACGCTCGTCCGCAGGAAATTGTTAACAATGAATTACCCAGCCCGCACAGGCAATCATCGTATAGGCCAACTGCGCGCCCGTCAATAGGCCCTATCGCGGCAGTGACACGATGCCCTTAAGCCCCGCGCGAACATCCTCGATATACCCATGATCGACGAGGAAAATCTCCGGGCGCCCCTGAACACGCGCATATCTCAACCGGGAAGCTTCCGTGGTCAGATGACCAATCTCCAGATGGCGTGAGACGCGCTCCCCCTCCGCGCTGAGCGTTTCTACATCAGCCACGAAAATGGGGGTGTCCAGCCCCAAGAGATCCGGTGCCGGCGGTAAATCGACCGTATCGAAGGCCGTGAACGCAGGGAGTGCCCTCATCAAGGTCACCAGGTCAGCCTGACTGTC
Source organism: Candidatus Hydrogenedentota bacterium (assembly GCA_046583315.1). GTDB lineage: Bacteria > Hydrogenedentota > Hydrogenedentia > Hydrogenedentales > DTSJ01. The sequence continues at coordinate 519 of JAYGCN010000337.1, read as the reverse complement.
AAATCCGTGCTCGGGCGGCTCCGTAACACGCCAGTTACCCGCATCATTTTCCACCCCATAGCGTTTCCCATCCAGGGTCACCGAAAGCGTCGTGATACGATTGGGATCGTATGCGAACACGGTCTTCTGCCGGAATCGGAAGGGCTTGGATTGAAGTAACGTTACCCACTCATAGGGAATCGTGATGATCGGCCCGATATCCTGCCGGGCATAGAACATCAGTGGATCTGAATCAGGCACAGGCCCGCCCACGGCAAACGAGGTGCTCGGCGTGCCATCCTTGAAATCGAAATCATATCGAATGTGCTCCTTCGCCAAGATCTGAATCTCTTCGCTGTCGGGGAATCGATTTCCTTCTATCTGCTTGAGAAATCGGATTACATTGGAGGTTATAAGCTGGTCGATGTCGTCGAAGGCCGGCTCGCTGAGGTTCCAGCCAGAATCCTCATCATAGCGCAACGAAAATTCATGCGCTGAATCGCGATAGTGGATGGCCGACAGATTGATGGCTTCCTGCGT
>JAYGCN010000249.1:0-2180 GCA_046583315.1 Candidatus Hydrogenedentota bacterium | reverse complement strand
TCATTCACTTCACGCGATCCGTTCGAATGCTGTACTTTCCACATCCACTGTTTGGCGACGATATCAATTTCCACGCCGCCTTCGGGCTCGTTCAGGTAATCGGCATACAACCACGTACCCCAAACAAAGAGGCCTATCAATACGATGGTGGGAATAATCGTCCAGGTCAGTTCGAGCAGCAAACTTTCCAGCGGCTCTGAAAGTCGATCTTCACCCTCGATTTTCCTGAATTTGGCCGCCATCATGACCATGGCGAGCATTATCCCGATGGTAAGAACGCTACAAAGCACTACGAGCATATAGAAGTAGATATCTAGTCGCATTGCAATCGTAGAAGCTTGTTCTGGAATGATTGGAAAATTCATTGAGTTAACCACCGTTTTCGTACTGTGTTTAAAAGTTTGTTGTTAATTAGCTTGTCACACCGGAATGGGGCGCTTCCAAATCTGCGTCCCTGTCAGCCGTCTTTTTCTTGCGCCCACGCAAATACAGCAACGTGTACATAAGCGCGAATCCAAGAATCATGAGCGTAGCACCCACCCGCAATGCTCCAATTACGTAGATGCCATAGGCACCCTTAGTCGGATCATACTGAAAGCAAAGCAAGACGACTTTATCGACAAGACTACCAATTCGTCCTTCAGAAGCCTCGGTCAATCCCCATTCCACATCGCGTTTGATGTATTCAATACCATAGAAATAGCGCGATATACGGCCATCTGCCGTAACCGCCATTATGCCCGCTGCGTGCGCGTACATATCGGTTGCGGGATCGTAGATGTATCGAAATCCTGCCTGACCGGCCAATTGCTCAATCGAAGACTCACTTCCAACCAGAAAATTCCAACCGGCTTCCGTGCCTTCTCGATTCACATTGTCCACGTGGATTCGTTTCTTCGCGGCAGCCATTTCGGGGGTCTCGCCGGGATCGATACTCACGGTAATAATGTTGTAATCCTGTCCCGGCTTGTATTTCATGGCTTTCACCACAACCTCAAGTCCAGCCAGTTCCGCTTGACACAATTGCGGGCACTCGTAATAAACGAAAGCCAGCAACGCCGGTTTATCATTCATCAGGTCACGCAACTTTACTGGCTGCCCGTCGGAAGACGTGAAGGTCAAATCCAAATCAAGTTGCGCGTTCAACTTCTGTTCAATGCTGATATCCCCGAACTGTTCGGTCACGTCCGGCCCACTGAAGGACAAGGGATCGAGCGGCGGTGGCGTCATCTGCGCCTGAACCGGAGTACAAAGGCACAGTAGGAATGCCAGAATCGAAGCGATTCCAGTGAATACTCTGTGACGGCTATGTCGTTGTGTCAGCGTCATCGTTCTAATTTACTTCTTCTGGTGTCCATACCGGAAAACCATGTTCTGCCACGTGATCCAATGCTTTATTCACCGGAACACGATATATGATTGGGGATTCGCTCAAGATTCCGAAAGAGCCAGAAACCGCAGCCTGTTCAGCCAGGTGTTCCTGAAGCCTCGCCGGAGGACTTGGCTGAAGGCGTACATCGCTGTCCCAGGCATTGTGCTCTTCTTCAAACACGGATGGCTCGTACTCCGAGATGGTGGGCCGTTGATCAGCGACCAACATTTTGAGGTACATGAACGACACTCCGAAAGAAACCGCTGCAAGAATGACCATGGCCAGACCCGATCCCAGGATTGCTTTTACCTGGACATCACTGAGTTCGAATCCATCATCCGGATTCGCTTGATGGGTGGAGGGCTTATGCATTTTCAAACATCTCCTCGTTGATATGACTGACGGCCTTGTACATGCGCGGATCGTTCTTCGGCATCAGGTTCATCTTGTTGAGTTCACCGATGAATAACGCGAACCAGAAACTCAACAGTCCCAGCGCCATCGCTACGTAGACGAAGATTTGCAACCAGGGAATACCCGGATCCGCCAGGAACGCCTTGTCAATCGCCTTTTCCTGAAAGGAAGGGTTGATGATGTAAAAGAGATCACACAGGCGCATCACCAACATGAAGTAACACATCACCAAAAGACGATTAATTTTGTTCTTGATGCGGTGTTTCTGCATGAGTCCGATAAACGGGATAAAGAAATGACCAACCATCAACACAAAACTCAGTACGACGAAGAACTGTGTGTTGCGCACCAGGTAATAGTGAATTTCTTCCGGCAGGTTACCTGACCAGATAAT
>JAYGCN010000351.1:0-19323 GCA_046583315.1 Candidatus Hydrogenedentota bacterium | reverse complement strand
CAAGCACCGGAAACTGTTTCCTCCACGCAGCGTGGGTTCATGAAAAGGAGAACGGTCATGAAGAAGTTCACTACATTCGGAATCGCTACCACAATTGCTATCGGGCTGCTGTGTACGTCGGCGCAATCACAGGAACTGAGCGTCGAAACCATAATGAACGCCCACATCAAGGCGCTCGGCGGGATGGAGGCGCTCGACAAGATCAAGACAATCAAACGTAGCGGTTCAGCTTCTATAAGTATCCCGACTCCTATGGAGGGCCCATACGAAGCCGTACTCTTCGTTGGTGAAAAATTCAGCCAAAAGTGGGAGGTTCCGGGCGCCATGTCGACGGTCACTACACTGATTGGTACTGCAGGGTGGATGGACCATTCGATGCTTGGGTTGGCCGAACTGGAGGGCGACTTACTGAAGGCTATCATGTCGCAACTGTATGTGAGCGAGATTGCAAGTGTGTGGCGCGAGAAAGGGAACGATTCGATACGCTTGCTACCGGACGAAACGCTCGAAAGCACAACCTACCACGTTGTGCAGATTGTGGGAGAGGAAGAAATTAAATTTTATCTCGATCGGGAAAGTATGTTGCTTGCGCACTGGATTGCTAACCAGGGGAACGTTGAAACCGCGCTATCCTTTTATGATTACGCTAGCCACGGCGGTGTTCAAATGCCTGGAGCTGCGACCTCAAAATTTATGTACGACTTTGCGGGCCGAGTGATCTTGGAAATGCGCTTTGAGAAGGTGACCATCAACGGGGATGTGGACGATACAGTCTTTGAGCCGCCCGAAGGCATCGAGGACAATGCGGAGCACGATAAGTAAGATGGCGCAGCGTCGCCCTCCCTTTGCGCCTTAGCGCAACCAAAAAAAACGACACCCGAACCATACTCAGGTGCCGTAATAGATGTTCATTTTCGGTGGAATCAGGTAGAAATTACCCTAACAAGGCAATTCCCAGCCTTTCCGGTATTCTTTACTGACGATTTCCTCGGGATTCTTCACATTTTTCACGACGCCCTTGACGTTGTCCCACTTCAGCTTCTTGCCGGAGACCACGACGAGGTTCCCGAAGTTGACCATTTCGGTGAACGGTCCCGCATAGGAGAAGTCCGAGCCGGATTTCGTGCCATTGTGAATCGCGGCGAGCCAGTCGCGATAGTGATTCTGATTCGGCACACGTTTAATGTAGGGATCGGGCCGCGTGTAGTCCGCCATCTTCGCATCCGGCAGCAGGCGCGGATTCCCGCCGTACTCACCCATCGTGATGTAGCCGTCATCACCCACAAGCAACGAGCCGTTCTTGTTGTCGTCACCCATGATGTCCGCAAGCGGGATATCCTTCGGGCGATTCGGACGGTTGTAAATTTCCTTGCGCTTGTTTTTCGGATCGGGCACGTGACCGTCATACCAATAGACATCAATCGCGGCCAACTTTCCACGCGCCGGGAAGCTGTATTTAATCGTGGACAACAGCGGGAAGGTTTCCTTGTTCGCGCCTTCCTGTTTGATCACCTCAACGGTATACTCCGTTGCCGCAACCAGATTCAGACTCATGTACACGGGGTCCATGATGTGACACGCCATATCGCCCAACGCGCCACCACCGAAATCCCGCCACGCGCGCCAATCATGCGGAGCCAACTGCTTGTTATAGGGACGCCACTGCGCGGCACCAATCCAGCGATCCCAATCCATATTCTCTGGAGTACGCATCGGCGGCAATGGTTTGTCCATTCCCTGATTGCGCCAGACCGGACGATGCGTCCATACGTGTGCTTCGCGAACCTGACCGATCGCGCCGGTCTCCAGCATTTCGGTTACCTGACGTACGCCGTCGCCGGAGTGGCCCTGGTTCCCCATTTGCGTGACGACGCCTGTTTCGGCGGCCACGTTTTTGAGGAGACGCGCTTCGGCCACGGTATGGGTCAGCGGTTTCTGGACGTAACAGTGAATGCCCATTTTCATGGCCATGTAGGCTGCAGGCGCGTGCGTGTGGTCGGGTGTGGTGATCGTAACCGCGTCGATCTTCTCGCCGAGATCATCGAGCATGTTGCGATAGTCCGTGTACTTTACATAGTCACGGCCTTCGAAATGAGGAGAATTCAGCGTGCGCTCAGCTCTGTCCCAGTCGACATCGCACACAGCGATGATATTTTCCTCTTTACACCCGTTGGTGTCGCTGCCGCCTTTACCGCCCGTGCCAATCGCGGCGATATTCAGCTTCTCATTGGGCGAAATCTTGCCCGGCACCACTTTCGCCGCATTCACCTTATTCTGTACCGACACCGTCACTGTCGTCGCCACAGTAGCCGCCGCCAAAAACGCGCGTCGCGAAAATTCTGCATTACTCATCTTGCAACCCTCCGATTGTTCAATACACTCACAAACTAACGTCTCCACATTACACCAATCCGCACCCAATCAACAACAGCCTGTATTAACCGCGGATAAACGTAGCCAAACCTACGAATAATTATTCTTCCGCATCCGTGGGCGGCGCGTATCCGAGCTCCAAGGCACGCTTCATATCCGATTTCGCTTTTTCATCGTCACCTAGAATCCGATACAACCTCGCACGCATGTGGTAAGTCTTCGAGTCTGGAGCAGATTCAAGTACCTTATCGAAATCTGCCAATGCTTCTTCGTAACGCGCTTGAAGAACATAAATACTTCCCCTAACAACATAGTCCTACCGTTCACCTGAGCCTAGTCCAATTGCAGTTGAAAGATCCGCGACGGCCTCGCCCTGAAGGCCGAGGGACATGTTCGTGAAGCCACGATTGCTAAAAGCTGCGGCATACCCGGGTTTCAGTTCTATCGCATTATTAAAGTCAATCAGGGCCTCACTGTAACGCTGTAACGATAAGTACGTTATCCCTCGTAGATTGCGGGGCACCTCATTAAGAGGATCAAGTTCAATGGATTTCGTATGGTCAATTAGTGCATCTTCGTATTTCTCAAGCGTATCGTAAATGGAACCCCGATTACTGTAGGCGATGCCGAATTCGGGATCGAGTTCGATGGCGGTATTGAAGTCGATGAGTGCCTCACTATTACGACCTAATTTACGTAGCGTGTTTCCTCGACTGTTAAACAATATTTCATTCTTCTTATCGAGCCTGATTGCCGCATCATAGTCTCTTAGTGCGTCATCGAAGAGATTCGAATGATAATAGTTGTTTCCGCGGAGCTTATAATTATTAGGATCATCTGGATCAAGAGTGATTGCCCTCGTATAAATCTCAATCAAATCTTCACTATCGACTTCCTATACTCCATCCTTATCAAGGACGATAATAACCAATGCTACAACAAAGATTATCGCAATAATTACTTTTATGGACTTCATTCAGTGATTACCCTAAATTGAAAGCTCATTATTTGAAGGCCGAAGAGAATAATATGCGATACGTTCGCCACTTACTCCTCCCGCACGACACCCTTTTACATCCTGTCATAATACGGAAAATCGTTGCTCCAATCTAGTTCGCGATAGACCGCACCCGATTTTTGTCAATAATTAACTTTCGTAACTCGCTATCAATAGTAACCTTACAATCGCGACCCCATTGTTTCCTCCATGCCTTATCTGCGTTTATCGGCGTTCATCTGTGGCCAATTCGCCCTTTGCAACGGTGGTGCGGTCTTTTGGTGGGGAACTTGCGCTTCGTTGGGGGGATTGTTGGTGTATAGTGGTGCTGGACGATGTGGTTGGATTAGCCGTGTTGGAGGTTTCTATGATTAGTTTGGCGCAGTTTGAGGCGTTGGAAAAGGATATGGAGTATGAGGAGGTGTGTGTGGTGCTGGGGGGTGGCGGGGAGTTGCTGTCTTCGGAAAACGCGCAGATTGAGCCGGGAATCCAGGTAATGTCTGTGGTGACGGACTTGTATGAATGGCGAAATGAGGATGGGTCGTGGATTCGGCTGATGTTTAATCAGAAGCGCTTAAATGACGCTGCTCAAGAGGGACTTTCCTAACCGCCCTTCTTTCTTCTTGAGGAAAGAAGCAAAGAAGAACTGATGCGATGCTCTGCGCTTACTCGCTACTGTCCGAATGGACTTCATTTCCCTGATTCTTATATCATGCGGGTAAGGGGATCTGGCTGCAGATGATTCTGAATCCATTCAAAGATAAAAATATACTCATTACCGGGGGTTCCAAGGGGATCGGTCTGGAAATGGCCAAGGAATTCGCTCGTCTCAAGGCGAATGTGGCTATTATTGCTCGGGACAAGGTTGTTCTGGATGAGGCGCGGCGTTTGATTGAGGAGGCGGGCCCGGGTACTCGGTGTTTGGCCTATGCGTGTGACGTGACGGACGCGGATACGTTGCGGGATTACATCAACATGGTTCGTTATGAATTCGGCAGTATCGACGGAATCATTGCGAACTCGGGCTATTGCCATCCGGGGAATTTCCATGAGTTGGACTTCTCGGATATTGATCGCCAAATCGATGTGAATCTCAAGGGTGTTTTGTATACGTTGCGACTGAGCATCCCCCATCTCCTGGAAAACAAAAATGGATTTATTGCGATTACTTCGTCGCCTGCGGGGAATGCGGGGATCTTTGGCTTCGGAATATACGGGCCTACGAAAGCGGCACTAAATAATTTGTCGTATGTTTTGCGTTCGGAATACGAGAACAAGAATATCCGTGTACACCTGTTGTTGCCGCCTGATACGGACACGCCGGGATACAAACTCGAAGTTCCGATGTACCCGAAGGAAACGAAAGCGGTCCTGGATGGTGGTCAATTACTTTATCCCGAACGTGTTGCCAAAATATTCGTGCAGGGCATTGCGAACAATCGTAAAGTGATCGCAGCGGGTTCGTCGACGAAGTTGTTGCTACGCATCATGCGCTTCACGCCGTTTCTCTGGGACGCGTATTGCCGGTGGAAGGTTCGTTCCGCGCAGAAGGTTCTGGAAGAGGTTGCTCCGGTAGAGAGCGCTGAGGCTGTTGAGACTGAAGAACCGGTTGTATCGACCGAGGCGCAGACGGAAAGTCCGCGGCCTGCAACGGATGTGCCTGAACCTGAGAGTACTGCGGAAGATGTCCCGGTCGAAGAACCGGAATCCGCACCTGAACCGCAGGTCGATCCGGAGCCTGAACCGGAGCCTGAAGAATCGACGGAGGAAGTCGAAGAAGAAGCGCTTTTCTCGGGGAATGGCTGGAAGAATCATGTGGAGTCGAAGGTTGCGCTTGAGTTTGAGGACTTGAAGCCATTTCTGGACCGCATCACGAAGTATGCTAATGGCCTGGATCGTGCGATGCCGGATTTGTTTACTGGAATCGCTGATATGGACTCGAAAGAGTATAAGTCGTGGGAGATTAATACGATATTCGAGGGGCGCAAGTTAACGTTGCGCCTGCATGTGGCGCTGGACGCGAAGGATTCTATCGAACTGCGCTTTGAAGTGCCGATGAAGCTGGCGATGATCATCGAGCAGGAGCGCGACCGGATGGTGGGCTACTAAACGAAAAACAGGCGGCCCCGATCACGGAACCGCCTGTACGAATTACGTTCTGAACTTGAACGTCTACTTGGGGGCCATACGGATGGCACCGTCGAGACGAATGGTCTCCCCGTTGAGCATGGGATTCTCGGCGATCTGAAGCGCAAGCATCGCGTATTCTTCGGGTTCACCAAGACGTGAGGGGAAAGGAACTTGCGCACCGAGGGACTGCCTGGCTTCTTCGGGCAACTTCGCAAGCATGGGGGTGTTGAAGAGTCCCGGAGCGATGGTGACGTTGCGCATTCCGAGTCGGGCGAGGTCACGTGCAACGGGTAGTGTCAGGCCCACGATGCCGCTTTTGGATGCAGCGTAGGCGGCCTGTCCGATCTGACCGTCGAAGGCTGCAACAGATGCGGTATTGATAAAGACGCCGCGTTCGCCGGTTGCATCCGGCTCAAGCTCAGCCATTTTCGTTGCACACAGGCGAATGACGTTGAAGGTACCTATAAGATTTACTTCAACGATGAACTTGAACATGTCGAGGGGGTATGGGCCATTTTTGCTTGTGGTGCGGACAGCACCGCCAACACCGGCACAGTTGACCGCGCCGTTGAGTCCGCCAAATGCTTCAATGGCGAGATCGATTGCAGCCTGAACCTGCGCTTCGTCGGTCACGTTGCACTCGATGGAGCGGGCTTTGTCGCCTATTTCAGCCGCGACGCTGGCTGCGCCTTCAGCGTTCATGTCGGATACGATGACATTGGCTCCGGCTTCGGCGAACATGCGAGCGGTCGCCGCGCCGAGGCCTGATCCGCCGCCGGTGATGATAAAGGTTTTGCCGTCTAGGGCCATGATAAAAATCCTCCTGTAGTGATTTCGATTCCGGGCGGATAACTTAACCCCTCAATCGTTAATAGATGAACGGGGAGTGTACGTGAGGGACGGCGGGTCATTCAAGAGCTTTCCGGTCTTGGCGCGGTCGCCCGATAGCGCAACACGTTGACGCTATACCCTTGGAAGCGTTATACTTACCACATTGTCGCCTTCCCCCTGTCTCGGTGAATCTTGTGAATCTTGCTAATTGGATAACGGTCTCGAGAATTGCTTTTATACCGGTGTTCATTGGATTGCTGGTGTCGTATCGCGAGGAGCATCAGTGGATTCGCTATACGGCGATCGCGTTGTTTGTAGGCATGGCGTTGTCGGACTGGCTGGATGGTTATGTCGCGCGGCATTACAATCAACGCACCAAGCTTGGCCAGATTTTGGACCCGGGTGCGGACAAGGTGATGGTCAACGCCACGTACATTTTTCTGGCGGTCAATCATGAATTGGCGTACACGGTGCCGCGTTGGGTGCCGGTGCTCATCATGTTACGCGATGTGTGTATACTGGTCACGTCTTTGGTGATTGACTGGTTCAGGGGTCCGATTCGGCCCATTCCGCGTGTGCTTGGAAAAGTGACGACGTGGGCCTTTAGCATAGGAATCATGGGTGTGCTGCTCGAAGTGAGTTTTGCGCACGGTCTGCTTATGACGGTGATGGCGATTGCTTGTGCATCGTGGCTGGATTATGCGTTTTTCGGGCACGAGCGTGTTGTGGATGACCCGTTCATCAAGCCAAAGGAAGAGCGGTAGAGCAACCAAGGGTTTTAACAGGTTCAGGAATTGAGTTGTAATGAGTAAACGAAAAAAACTTCCGGTGGTGGCGATATGTGGTCGCCCGAACGTGGGCAAATCGACTTTGCACAACCGGATCACGGGCAAGCAACGCGCGATCATCCATGATAAGGAAGGCATTACGCGGGATCGTTACTCGGCCAAGGTTCGCTGGGAGGATTACGCCTTTGAACTGGTGGACACGGGTGGGATCGTAGAGCATCCCGAAGATGCCGTCGTTCAGAAGATGCAGGATCAGGTGCGAATTGCGCTTGAAGATGCGATGGTAATCGTTTTTGTAGTAGATGGTCAGGCGGAGTTGACGCGGGTGGATTATGAACTGCGCGATGACTTGTTCAAGTTTGGTAAACCGGTTGTGTTGGTGACGAACAAGTTGGACAATCCTGATATGGAGATATTCCGCCACAATTTTCATGAATTGGGCATGGGCGAACCTTTGGCGGTATCGTCGGGACACGGACTGGGCATCACTGAACTGATGGAAGCGATCGCGGAACATTTGCCTAAGATGGAGGATATGGAAGAGGAGCCGGAAGACGATGGACGCACGAAAGTGGCCATTATTGGCAAGCCGAATGTTGGAAAGTCGTCGTTTGTGAATGCGCTGCTGGGTGAGGAACGAGCGATCGTGGACAGCGTTGCGGGCACGACGCGTGATGCCATCGATATTGATTTTCAATGGGAAGGCGCGGACTATTTATTGATTGATACGGCGGGCATGCGCAAGAAGGCGGGCATCAAGGCCTTTGTGGAACATTTCAGCGTGGCGCGATCGTTGCGCGCGATACGGCGTGCGGATGTGTGCCTGGTGATGGTGGATGCCACGGAAGGGATCTCGGAGCAGGACAAGCGGATTCTGGGGTATGTGTATGAACAGGGCACGGGTATGGCGCTGGTGTATACGAAGTGGGATCTGATTGAGGACAAGGAGGAGCGGTTTCAGGAATTACAGGATGAACTGGATTTCAAAATGCCACATCTCAAGTATATTCCCCACATTACCGTTTCGAACGTGACGCGCCAGCGATTGTTGAAATCGTTTGACGTGATCGACCGGATCGCGATCGCTTCGGAGAAACGTATTTCGACGAATGTGTTGAATCGGTTTTTGAAAGACATTCGGGACAAGCATAAGCCGCCGAGCCAGAATGGTAAGTATGCAAAAATTCTTTACATGACGCAGGCGAGCACGAAACCGACTACGTTCGTGTTGTTCGTGAACCAGAAACGTCTTTTTCATTTCAGTTATCTACGTTATGTGGAAAATCGACTTCGGGATGAGTACGAGTTCGAGGGCATTCCAATTCATCTGGAGCTGCGCGAGGAAACACCGGAGAAATCCAGGTGACGACGATTCTCTTGGCTATAGCATTGTCGTATCTGCTGGGTTCGATTCCGACGGGGCTTTGGCTCGGGTTATGGCTACGCAAAACGGACATACGCGAGCATGGCAGCAAAAACATCGGCGCAACGAATACGTTGCGTGTGCTGGGGAAAGGTCTGGGTGCGGTGGCGCTGCTTGGTGATATGGCCAAGGGGGCCGCACCAGTGTTAATTGCGTCGCATGTAGATGATTTGGCCTATCTACCGCTCCTTTGTGGACTCGCCGCGATTCTGGGGCATACATTTTCGATTTTCCTGAAGTTTCGCGGTGGTAAAGGCGTGGCTACGAGTGCGGGTGTATTCTTTGGCCTTACCCCTATCCCGATGGCTATGGCATTGGCGACTTTTGGTGTTACGCTTGCAGTTGGGCGGATGGTCAGCCTAGCATCGATGCTGGCGGCTATTGCGCTGGCTATTGCGTTGTGGTCGCTTCCGCACAATGTGGCCATTCGTGGCATCGGGACGTTGGTGGCGGCGATTATTGTGGTGCGACATCGGGACAATATTAAACGAATTGCGGCGGGTAGTGAACCCAAGCTGTAAAACACCAACGTAAAGGGCAAATTTGTCTCTCACCGGGGAATCGATGTAGAGTAGTCGTTGTTGATACGGAACATAGAGGAACTGATCATGCTTGCTGATATCATTGCGGTTGCGGTTGAATACAAAATGTGGCTGTTTGCGTTGGCCCCTATCGTCATCATCGTTGTCGTGATGAAAATTATTGGTTAATCGAAGTTCATGGAGTTGTATATGAAGTACCTGAGCATTCTACTGCTACTTGGCCTCGCTGCGTGTTCGTCGCGCGATGTCGTGGTTGTCTATAGTCCGCATGGGCCGGATGTTGGCAAGGATTACGAGCGATTGTTCGAAGCGGCCCATCCGAATATCGATCTGCAATGGCTGGATATGAGTTCGCAAGATGTCTACAACCGTATCAGCGCGGAGAAAAATCGACCGGCATGTGACGTTTGGTGGGGAGCTCCCTCGACGATGTTCATGAAGGCGGCGGAGCAGCGTCTTCTCGCGGAGTATACGCCGACCTGGGCGGACGGCGTGGCTGAGGGTTTCAAAGATCCGGGTTCACGATGGTACGGAACCTACGATACGCCGCTTGCGATCATGTTTAACAATCGCAAATACACACGCGAAACCGTTCCGCATACATGGGATGAATTGCTCGGGGATAAATGGAATGGCAAAATCACGATACGTTCGCCTTTGGCTTCGGGCACGATGCGCACGTTCATCTGTTCCACGATTCTGCGTGAGGGTAGCGCGGACGCGGGTATTGAATGGCTGGGACGTCTTCACGACTCGACAAAGTCGTACATGGAGTCTCCCCAGCTTATGTTTGATCATTTGAAGCGCAACGAGGGACTGATCACGGTTTGGATAATGCCGGATGCCGTGTTGCAGCGGGAACGCAACGGCTATCCCTTCGATTATTATTTACCCGAGCAGGCACCGGTATTGACAGAAGGGATTGCGATTGTGGCGAATGCTCCGCATCGGACAAACGCTGAACTGTTCTATGAATTTGTGACGACTCAGGAGGCGCTGGCCCATCAGGCGAATGAATATGCGAAGATTCCGACGCGATCGGATCTCGATCAGTCACTTCTACCCGAGTGGATGACTGAGCAAGAGGTTGATGCGATGGAGATCGATTGGGATGTCTTCGTGGAGAATGAACAGGCCTGGTGTGATCGATGGAAAAAAGAGGTCTACGACGCCAAATGAGTGGGGTTATGCTGGACCATATCACGAAACTTTACCCGGAAGGCGGCGGTGTACGGGATTTTTCCGTGAACATTGCGGATGGGGAATTTTTTGCTTTCCTGGGGCACAGCGGTTGTGGCAAGACGACGACGTTGCGGGTCATCGCGGGTCTTGAAACGCCGGATGAGGGCACGATTCATTTTGGTGAGACGGACGTAACATCGTTGCCTCCTGAGAAACGTAATGCGGCGATGGTGTTTCAGAATTACGCCTTGTTTCCGCACATGACGGTGTTCGAGAATGTTGCCTTCGGATTGAGGGCGCAAAAGATGGAAAAGGCCTTGATCGCGCCTCGGGTAGCTGAGTCGCTGGATATGGTGCGGCTTGAGAATCTTGATAGTCGTCGCGTCACGGAGTTGAGTGGTGGTCAACAGCAGCGTGTTGCGTTGGCGCGGGCGATTGCGGTGCATCCTCAAATTCTGCTGCTGGACGAACCGTTGAGCAATCTGGACGCGGAGCTTCGACATTCTACACGGGAACAGCTGGCGGAGTTGCAAAAGCGCCTGAATATCACGGCGATTTATGTGACGCATGATCAGGAAGAGGCGTTGACGCTGGCGAACCGTATCGCGATTATGAAGGATGGTGTTTGCCATCAGATTGGGACTCCGCATGAGATTCTTCATGAACCGGCAACGCCCTTCGTTGAATCGTTTTTAGCTCGACAAAAGGCAATGATGAGCCTTTAGGGCAATTTGTCAATTGTCCGAAATCGTGTTATGCTCTTAGTGAACCGGGTGGTCGGGGGATCGTTGAGGATATGGCTTCACCAAATCTGGAAAGCTTCGTAATCGCGCTTAAGCAGGGGCGTGAATTTATCCCTATACAAGTCGCGTCATTGCGTGTGGATACGGTCACGCAGTTTGATTTGTATATCAAGGTGACTTCGGACGAACCCGCGGTGTTGTATGCGGATCACAGCGTGCCGTTCAAGGAAGCGAGTCGGCGTCGTCTTCAGGACAATCAAGTCGAGTATCTGTTCATTCATGCGAATCAGCTGGGGCAGTATCGTCGTTACATTGAGAAAAACCTGCCCGCGATTCTGGCGGATGTCGGCGTTCGGATGGAAGACAAGTCGCAACTGTTTCACATTACCTCGCAGGGCGTTGTGGAAGACGTACTCGAAGGCACCGATATTGAAGAAGGACTAGAACGGGGCGGTCAGCTGATCTCGCATACGGTCGATTTTTTGTTTGGTCAGCGCGCTGCACTTCGGTATCTGGTTGAGAGCGCTTCGGTGGATTACGATATTTATACGCACAGCGTGAATGGGTGCGTGATGAGTCTGGCGTTGGCGCAACGAATGGGTTATCCGGGCGAGCGGCTGATTGAATTCGGTACAGGAACGTTGTTTCGGGATGTGGGGCTTTCGAAGATATCCCCGAAAATTGTACACAATACGGGTCAATTGACGCAGAAGGAATTTCTGGAGATCAAACAGCATCCGGTGTATTCAGAGGAGCTTCTCAAGGAGACGAATGTCACGAGTTCTGTCACCTTGGATGTGGTTCGGCATCATCATGAGAAGATGGATGGTTCGGGGTATCCGGATGGCTTGGCGGGCGATGACGTGAGTCCCTTGGTACGAATTTGCACGACGGTGGATGTGTTTGATGCACTGACGACGAATCGCTTGCACAAGAAGGCGTTGGGCACCTACGAAGCGCTGGAGGTGATGAGTCAGGAGTTACAGGATGAGCTGGACATCGATATTGTAAAGGCACTAATCACCATGCTGGGCTTCGCGAATTAGATGTTGTGGCCGGATTCTACAAGATTCTGAAGGTCCGCTTGAAGTAATTCGCGTTCTTCATCCCTGGACACATTCGCGAGTGCAGCATTCGCCTTGGCAAGATATTCAGCGACGTGATCGGATGCGCCGGATACGGCTTGTGCTCTGGCCAGGGCTTCGTATGCGTAGCCGATATAGAATGGAGAGAGCTCGGCGTCGCGGGCGATCACCAGACTCCGTTGCGCGAACTTGCGTGACAATTCCCCGTGGCCCGCGAGCGCGTATACCCTGGATACTTGCCAGTTTCCGACCGACAAATTCTCCGGCGTACTATCCAGCGAATTCTTCCAGTGCCAGAGCGATGCATGCACCAACAGTAACATCTGCTCGATGTCTTCGTCGTTGCGCATCTCTTTGTCGATATAATCCCAACACTCGTTGAAGCATTGCACGGCGTATTGGCGATGTGTCGTGGTGTCACTCATTCACGTATTCCTCAGCCTAGTCAGAAACGATATCTTGACAAAAGAAAGAACCGACGGATTACTCGCCGTCGGCTCTGCATGATTAGAACTTCGGTATACCTTACTCGGCCGGGCTACCTTCGACGTAGAAGAGCAGCACTACTTTTTCGCGAATGAGGTCGTCGGCGAGTCCGTCGTAATTGACATTGAAGTCTTTACGATTGATTGAGAAATCGGCTTCGGCGATGAGCGAGTCGTCTTCCAATTCTACATCGGCGGTAAACGTGATGTTTTTCGTGACGCCGTGCAGGGTGAAGTTTCCTGATACCCGATATTCGCCGTCCGAGCCTTCGATACTGGTGGAGACGAATTTCGCCGTGGGGTATGTTGCCACGTCAAATATTTTGTCGCTTTTGAGGGTGTCCGTGAGGTCGGTGTCGTCGCTGAAGGTCGAAGTCATGTCGAAGTCGATGACAATCGCTGCCTTCGTGAAATCGCCGTCGGGTACGATAACGGTACATTCGTATTTTGACCAGCCGCCGGAGTGTGTACCGGATACTTTGGACCCGGTGAAGGTGATGCTTGAGATGCTTGGGTCCATTACGTATTTAGTGCCTTCAATTTCGACAGGCGCGGCATCCTCTCCCCCGGCTTCTGTGGTTTCGGGAATTTCGACGGCATCCTGAACCTTTGCTTCTTCTTTGTCTGCGGCGGGATCGCTGCAGGCGGACAGGAACAGGGTTAAGGTCAATGCGCAGAGCAAGAACCCGAATCGTTCAATCATAACTTTCATGTGTATTTTTCTCCAATCGAGTCAGCGTGTTAGGCTTTGTCAGCCTTTTCGGTTTCTTCGATGAGTTTCCGGGCTGCGTCGAGTTTTTTCTGCTTCAACAGGGCTATCGATTCTGCGATCTCTGGTCCCGCGACTTCATCGAAGCGATGGGGATCGGGCGTTTCGAAATCGAAGGCCATGAGTGCGGGATCAATTTCGATGGTACCGCCGTTACGGATGGCTTCGTTGCCTTTGTGGCCACAGATGGCTGAAATCAGGCCGGTGACCTGATTGGCTTTCGGAGTGCCGCCGTTCTTAATGTTGTCTACGAATCCGGCCCATTGATTGTGGTTGGCCATCCAGACGTTGTATTCGATGCTTTTGTTCGCATCGGTATACACTTCGATGGGGATGCCTTCTGCACCGGCTGCGCCGGGGATGTAGGATTTGGAGGTGGTCGCGGCAACTTTTTTGCCTGCTGCGCGTGCAGCTTTTTGCTGGAGCGCGAGCTGGTATGAGGGTTCGGGGTAGAAATACAGTTTCTGTTCTCCCAGAATTTCGAAGGCACCTCGTTCCCCTTGAATCAATTCGCCGTAGTGGCTTTGGGCGTTTGTGCAGATGCTGGAATAGGTCATGCGAACTTTGTACGCGCGATTGATGCGTGTTTTCTTTTGCGCCCCGTGACGTCGTTCGATGTTGCGGTATCCTTTGTCACCGGGTTTTACGTTCCATTCGTAAATAAGCGTGGTGTGGTCTTCCGCGTCGCGATCATCACGCCAGTATTCGAGGCCGCCGAAGCCAGAAACTTTGGTTGGAATCGAACCCAGGAACCAACTTGCAACATCGAGCTGGTGTGTGCCGAGTTCGGTCATTAGTCCGGCCGACATATCGTTATACAGACGCCAGTTGATGTGTTTATCGAGATCTTTTTCGGTTGGTCCGATGTATTTTTTATCCTCATCGGTCATCACGTAGCCTTTTGGAACGGCGCGACGCCAGGATTCGTTGCGGTGCCACTGAGCTGTGATGTGTGTGATGCGCCCAAGCATATTTTTGTCGTTTGCGAGCCAATAGGCTTTATTATAATACGGGTTGTAGTGGCGCTGGTGACCGATTTGCAGAAATTTACCGGTCTCGTTGCATTTCTTAACGAGGTTGCGGCTTTCTTCGATGGTCATGGTCATGGTTTTTTCGCAGAAGACATACAATCCCGCGTCGAGGCTGTCCATGGCGATCTGGTAGTGCGTGTAGAGCGGCGTGGCAATGAGCACAGCGTCCAGCTCTTCCTCGTCCAGCATTTCTTTGTAGTCGACATAAACACCGAGTTTCTTGCCGTCGGTGAGATTCCTGTCGGCGATAAGTTTCGTGGCGATGTCGCGATTGTATCCCCATACGTCGCATATGGAGACGATTTGAATCTGATCTTTGTTGACGGTGAGACCTTCGCCGATGTGAGCAATTTGGCCTTGTTTCCCGGTACCGATGATGCCCAGGCGTATCTTGCTGTTTTGGGCAAAGCTACGAGGATTTACCCCGGCTGCCATAGCGAGACCGGCTGCGGTCCCGGATGCTTTGATAAAGTTGCGTCGTGTGAATTCACTGGCCATTGGATGACTTCCTTCTTATGGTTTGATACTACCTTGTTTTCCTATACGAATCGGTTTTGGAATCCCGTCTTCGGGATTCGCAACCATCACCGCGTACACTTCGGGGTGCCGCTCGCAGTAGTCGCGCGCATCTTTCATCCCCATGATGTAGAATGCCGTGCTTAATGCGTCGGACAGCATTCCTGAAGGTGCCACAACGGTTGCGCTCATCATGTTTTCAACGGGCATTCCTGTGCGGGGGTCGAAAATGCCGCATGGCTTGCCGGTGACACCTGAAAGGTGCTGATAACATGCTGAGGTAGAAAGTGCCTGATCGCGCAAAAACACGATATCGACGCCTTCCTGCGTATTATACGGGTTATATATGCCAATTTTCCAGAAGGTTTCACCGGGAGGGGCGCCCATTGCGTACATGGAGCTGTCCCCGCCGCTGAGCAGGGCACTTTCGATGCCGTGCGTCTTTAAAATGGGTAGCATATGATCCAGGGCAAGGCCTTTTCCGATTCCACCGAATGATACGCGCATGCCGGGAGCGCCAAATCGAATGGTCTGCGCGGCTTTATCCATTGTCACTCGGCCCATCCCTATGGATTTCATGGTGTTACGAAGGGCTTCCTGGCTTGGTTGGGTATCGTTGGCCAGTGGATCGCGCCAGAGTTCGATGAGCGGCCCCACGGTAATATCGAAAATTCCGTGGGTATCTTTGTACATTTGCGTGGATACTTCGAATAAGTCGAAGACATCGGCCATAACCCGGATGGGTTCCAGGTGGGCCTTTTGATTCACGCGGGAGGTATCGCTGGTGTTTATCCAACTGCTGATTTTACGCTCAAGCGCGTCGAGGGCTTCGAAGGCATCTGTCGCAACGGGTAGCAGATCGTCATAACCGATGTCCCCTTCGCGTCTGTACATCACTAACATGAATTCGGTGCCCATGGCGCGATGCTCGAAGGTATAGGGAGCTTCCTGACCTTCCCGGATGTTCTGCTGCAGAATGTCGACGAGAAATTCGGATTCTTGTGCGTGAGCAAGGCCGCAATAGAGGGTAATGATGGGAATGTAACGGATAAATTTCATTGGGTTCAGCTTGCTTTCGATAAGGACCGCAGGGATTGGCGACTATGAGTTTATCACATCGGAATTGGAGTTGTTGTCGGGCTGTCGAGATTTCGAAGCAAATGTGGATAGCACGAAGACGCATCCGCATGCGATTAGTGAAAAAACGGTAATGAGCAGGCCTAGACGAAACGAGATCGGTCTGTAAACAAAACGTATTTGTTGGTCGGTCTCTTTCACTTCGACTCCGCGAAAGAGGCCTGCGACGGTGGTAATGTCGCGTTTGGAGCCGTCGACGGTGACCTGCCATCCGGGGTAGTCTTGATCGGTGAGAACGAGAAGTCCGGAGGGATTGTTTTCTGGCAGTTCGAGGGTGACGCTGTTGAGTCTTGCATCGGCAATTTGAACACCGACGATTCCTTGGGCGTATTTTTCTTGAAGCGCATTGAGGTCGTCGACTTCGAGTGCATCAGGAATTATGAAGGCGCGTTCCCAGACATCGGGATTTTCCCAGAGACTGTAGGGAGCGACATCGAGTATTCGTTTGAGATCGGTATCGTCTTGTCCCTCGGTCAACAATTCCTGCCCTAGACCGAGAACGACGTACCGGACACCCAAGACGTTGAGTATTTCCTGTGCTCCGTTATCGATTGAGAGACCGGCCCAAAGTCCTGTCGGCACGCCGACGTGTTCGGTCGACTCATCTGGAGTGAGACGGTCGAGTAGAGTTGGCGACACGGCTTTCCAAAATGCGGCTGGCATGAAAACGGAGAATCCATTAATGGTCGGGAGCTGACTTAGGGTCCCGAACTTGGGAATCCGACGCCCTTGGGGGGTGGCGTAGTCGACATAGCGACGTTGCACATTATTGGCCTGATACTCTGGATGATTCTTGATCGCGTCGGGCAATCCGAGCAGGTCGAGTTCGGTAGGCGGGGTCAGCAGAATGGTTGGATAGCGCCAGACGGGCATCAGTAGGGTGGCCAACACGACCGCCATTGGCCCTATCCAAAAGATTTTTTTTGGAGCGTTCATCTTTATGGCCGCGGCGGTTGTTAACAACACGAGTATGGTTGGCAGAATCAGGATTCCGTTTTCGATGGAGGGAAGAAAATAGTCCCAGACCATGATGAAGATGAGTGTGAAGAGCGGGAAAATGATCGGTGGCCAGTTTCTCGCGTTTTTTTCCTTCGTGGGATTCTCTCCTGGTGAGAAGTCACGAATGACATTGTCCATTCCCATCGCTGCGAGCACTGACAAGCTAAAAACCAGTAGCGGCATGTAGCGAAAGGGCCAGCGAAACCAATCCCCGGTGGGGAGATTGAAGTAGAGTCGCGCAATCGTGGAGGTCTCTCCGAGCATCAGGCTTGCAAGCACAATTGTTAACACGACGAAGAATATGAGCGACTCTCTTCGGCGACGCAGCGAGTACATTGCGAGAACGAGTATGAGTGTTCCGGTGAAGAATATGTTTGCGGTATCGCTACCGGTGGTCAATTTTTGGAACAGGGCCGTGTAGGTGAATACTCCCCCACTCTGTGCCTGTTCAAAGGTGAGGCTGCCGACTTCGCGAACGCTGTGCCTGGTCGCTTCCATGGTCGGCATCCATTGGATGGCGCCCAACCCCAGCGCGAACACGCCTCCTACAAAAATGAAGGCGATTCTTCGTGCGGCGAAAAGGTGAAATACGATGTCGCTCGTTCTTCTGTGCCACATGCGGTACAGGGCGTAGGGGGCGAGTATGAGGCCGGTTCGGACGGAGATTTCGGCTTCTCCGGCGAGGAATTGCAGGGCGAGAAGGAATCCCAAGGCCGCGCTTCGTTTTAGGGACGGTTTTTGAATGAGATAGTCGGTTGTGATGAGAACCCATGGGAGGTAAGCCATCGCGCGAAAGGAATCCATTGCGGCGAGTCCGTGAATCATTGCCCACCCGGAAGCACCGATTAGTATCGCTCCCGTGACTGCGGCGATGGGGTGTAGCTTGAGCGTGTATAGACTGAATGAATAACATCCGACGCAGAGAATCAGCAGATGAAGTCCTGTGCTGACCAGGTGCGCATCACCGAGGGGCATCAACGCGTATATGATGGATAAGGGATAGAAAGGGCCGAATTCGAGTACGGCGACGAAGGGCATGCCGGCGAACTCGTAGGGATTCCACAGTGGGAATTCACCGCGGGCGATCGAGTCGAAGTAGAATTGCAGATTTGGCATATATAGACGATATATATCGCTCGCATCGCTGCCCATTTCCGTTGGACGATTCAGCCACATGACTTTTAGCCAGAGTAGCGTTAGAAAGCTGAGGAGGAGGATGAAGGCCGGGCGATTCCAGGAATTCGTGTGCTTGTCCATGCAGGTGTTGTCGCCTTTGGTCCGGATTTACTTCGTTATCGATTCCAGTGCTTTCCCAACAGGTCGATTATACACAAATGATCTGTCGGGCCTGCCATTGCAACGATCGGCGACATTTTGTTACCATATCGGTCTTCCTTTCGGGGGCGATTAGCTCAGGTGGTTAGAGTGCTTGCTTGACATGCAAGAAGTCGGCGGTTCGAGTCCGTCATCGCCCACCATTTAGAAGTCATACAGAACGCGGGACTTACCGCGTACCGGCCTTGTGGCCGTGCTGATTAAGTCATAACCGACGACCGGACAATTGTCCGTTTGTCACTTATGGAGATCAGCATGAAAGCAAGAAAACGTCAACGAATCCCTTCCCTTCGCGAGAACAACAATCGCGGCTTCGTCGAACTCAATGGACGAAGAATCTACTTAGGCCCATCGGGTGCTGCTGAGACGCAAGTCGCTTATGATCGCGCTATCTCCGAGTGGTTAGCAAATCGGAAAGTCGAAAGCGTGGCGAAGGAGGTGGTCACCATCTCTGAGATATGTCGCGACTATTGGCTTCATTGTGAAGAATACTATCGCCTTCCCAACGGTAAACCTTCTTCATCATTGGATATCTTACGACAGGCACTCAAACCCTTAGTGACGATGTATGGTGATTCAACTGCCTCTGACTTTGGGCCGCTATCACTGCGAGGAATCCGTGATGAATGGATCGAAAACGGATTGACGCGGGAAACTGTCAACAAGTACACGGCAGCCCTACGCAGAATGTTCAAATGGGCAGCTTCGCATGAGAGACTAGATATCTCTGTATATCAATCCATTTGTACAGTAGAGAATTTAGCGGCAGGACGTTCTAAAGCTCGTGAGTCCGTACCACAATTGCCTGTCCCTGAATCCCACATTCATGCGCTAGAACCATTCCTTTCTTCTCAGGTCTGGGCCTTAATAAATCTGCAACTCCTCACAGGAACGAGAGCCGGCGAATTGCTCAGGCTACGACCATGTGATCTTGGTCCTAACCCTCTAACCGAGTCC
>JAYGCN010000348.1:0-6028 GCA_046583315.1 Candidatus Hydrogenedentota bacterium | reverse complement strand
CGACGCTCTTCCGATCTGGAACAAGATCAAAGCCGGTAGCGAAACGAAGTGGCTTACCGTACCCTTACGTAGCGGGCGCGCGGAGAAACGAATCGAAGAAGTGGAAATCGATTACGGGCAACCGTGGCAGAAAAAGCATTTGGGAGCTTTGCAGGAATACTACGCCAAGGCACCTTACTATTCGGCTTACATTGATGACTTTGCAGCGATCCTTCATACAGGATTTCGGACCCTGTCGGAGTTGAACATCTCGTTGTTCCAATGGGTGATGGACATACTATTGATTGAAACCGAGTTGGTGATGTCCCGGGACATTGGCGTATCGGACGCTTCGAAGGTGGAACGGCCATTGCTCATTCTGGAGAAGATGGAGGCGACCGAGTATGTGCTTGGAGCAATCGCAAAACCGTACACCGATGAAGAGGCTTTTCGTAAGGCCGGTATCGCTCTGGAGTATAAGAGTTACGACTATTCGTCTTATCCCCAACTCGGCGAATCGTTTATTGGTGAGGTCTCTATTTTGGACCTCATATTCAATATGGGCAATGAATCGAGGGGCTTTTTGAAGAGTACTTCTTCCAATTGTTCAGCAAATTCTTCCGCAGAGGAGCAGGATTGATTATGCGGGAGAATGATGAACTTCAGGGGATGTCCAAGGCTGACATTGATGCGACGACTGGATACTACAGAGACCTCTTCCATGAACACGGTGCCTCGGCAAAAGCACTTGGTTGGAACCGCGGGCGTCAAACGATTCGTTTCGCGTCTCTTATGGCGGGGTTTCAGGATCTGGAGTCCCCCAACATCCTGGATCTCGGTTGTGGCTTTGGCGACTTGAATCATTATCTCGCGAAATGTTTCGATGAATATCGTTACGTCGGAGTTGATTTGACACAAGAGTTTGTCTCGGTTGCTCAGGAGGCTTTTACAGGCACAGACCATATTTCCTTCTTTTGCGACGATTTTCTGAAGGCCTCATTCGATTCTACCTTCGACATTGTCGTTGCCTCAGGAACCTTCAACACGAAGTTCGCATCCGGCGAGAACGAATTGTTTATCCGGGAGTGTTTCGCGAAGGCATTCTCGTTATGCAATGAGGGCATCTCGTTTGACTTCCTCTCGGATCGCGTTGATCGTGTATACGAGCATTCGTTTCATAGCAGTCCGGAAAATATTCTTTCGATAGCACTGTCTCATACGAAGAATGTTACGCTAAACTACACTCATCTCCCTTTCGAGTTCTGTGTCACGGCCTTCAAAGACGATTCCTATGATACGGCCAGCGTCGTGTTCAATCGATACCTACAGCGCGGCGGCAGCGAGCTCCTGGAGCTCTCTCATCGAACAGACCGTACAACGAAAAATGACTAAACCAGCAGCCCGAAATATTCTGCTCAATGGCTGCTTTCGTTCAGGCACGACGCTTCTCGACAAGCTCATGCACAACCATGCCGACATTTTCATGGCCTCACAGGCGTACCCATCACTTTTCTCGTACACGAAACTTCAATTCCTGAACGACCTTGGAATCGAGCGGCGTTATCCGCTGGGCCATCTTTTTCGCGAAGAATCCTATTCGAATGATGACTTTATTTCATTCCTGGATGACTATGTTCTCGAGGATAAGGATATTGATCAGGTTTTGTCGTTGCTTACCGATGCGGGCAGTTTCGTGCAGACTTCGGGGATGGATCGATATCGGGATGCGATAAATCCGGGGACGTTTCATGACGTTTATCAGCAGATGAATGCCGTCCTGCCGCGATTGTTCCCGGATTCCGGCGCGTTGACATATCTGGGGAGTAAGGAAGTGTTTTGCGAGGAGTACATTCCTTATCTGCTGAAGCACGGCACGAAGGTGGTGATTATTGTTCGCGATCCCAGGGATGTCGTCTCCTCGGTCTATCGTGCTGACGCTGGCCACATGGGGATGCACCGTCCCTTGCTATTCACCTTACGGGCATGGCGAAAGAATGTGGCGTTCTTGTTGGGATACGAATCGCATGCGAACCTATGCGTGGTCCGCTTCGAAGATCTCGTTCGCGCTCCCGATGAAGAACTCGCCAGATTGACCGATTTCCTGGAATTGCCGGTCTATCCTGAAGACGCATTTAGCGATGGAATCTATGACCAACAGGGTAAACTCTGGAAGAGTAATTCATCGTTCAGCGAAGCGATCGGTTTTGATACAACTTCGGTCGGTCGATATACGGAACAGCTCTCAGACGAAATAATCGCCTACATTAACGCCATGTGCGGTCCTGAAATGCGCGCGCTGGGCTATGCAGACAAAAGCGCATTCGACAAGTCCGCGCTTGATTCCTGTAGAGAACCCTATGAAGTGCTTCATCCGGCGTTCAAGAATGATCGTGAATACAGCGAAGATCCTCGGCGTCTTGAAGACGAAACCCGTCGATACGCGATGCTGATGGATGAAACGGTTGAATTGACACCCGCAGAGTTGCGTTCCTGGTATATACTTCCGGGTGCCTATACCCGCTTACGCGAAAGCGTGCGCGATTGATGGCTGGATGAATCGGACCCAATAATGAATAGCTCATCTGAACAACAGAACAATAAGGTCGCGTGGACCCCGCAGATAGGGTTCGTCGCGATCGCGATTGTGCTCAACATGAGCGGTGCCATCATCGGAAAATACATCGCTCTGTCAATCGATACTCGGTTAAGTCTTGCCGTTGGCCTGGCGGCACTCTTATTGCTCAATCACCTATGCCGTGTGTTCTTCTGGGTGGCGGCGGGAAGGCGCCTGCAACTCTCTTATATTTATCCCATTCTCAGCGTGAATTATCCGTTAGCGTTCATGCTGGGACTATTCATGTTCGGGGAATCGTTCGAATGGAATCGATTCCTGGGTTCCATCATAATTGTCTTGGGCGTGGTCTCCGTGACCTTGTCCAGTAACCAGCTCGAACAGACGGGAACTCCCTAGTCAGGGCCACCATTGAATACTTCAATTATGCCATACGTTTTTGTGCTCGGCGCGACAGTGTTGTCGTCCTTTGCGCATATACTGTTCAAGCGATATGCGATAGCCAAAAACATGGGAGACCATAAAGGGTTTCTGGATTATCGTTTCGTGAGCGGAGTCGGGCTATTCGGAACGAGCGTCGGCCTTAGCATTATCGCTCTGTATTACTTGGAGTTCTCCGTATTCTTCGCGATTACGGCCACAAACTTTCCTCTAATTACGCTCTTTTCATACTGCTTTCTAGGCGAATCGATCGATCGCTACAAAATCATTGGAAACAGCCTGATCATATGTGGTGTGCTGACCTATTGCCTTTAAGCTGAAGAGACGAAACTATGCTTCATCCAATCATTAAACGAGGGATTTACTTTCTGCGCGACCTGTTCGCGCGGAAGATGTTCGATGTCATGAGACGCTACTGTTCTGGCGATGTGCTCGACGTGGGCGGCTGGGATTTCTATCTGACCGCGAAAAAGAAAGGAATCACATGCGACTCGTGGACTTCGCTGGAATACGATGAGAATAAAGCCTTCGACTGTGATGACGAAAAGTACACCTTGGTGCATGGCGATGGATGCGCGATGGATTTCGACGATGAATCGTACGATGTGGTTCTGAACATCCAGGTGCTGGAGCACGTATTCGAGCCGATTCGTATGGTCGAAGAGATACATCGTGTACTGAAAAGGGGTGGGACCGCGATATTTCTAATCCCGCAGACAACCCCGCTGCACATGGTGCCTGATCACTACTATAACTTCACATACTTCTGGGTCACAAAGGTCATGGAACGCACGGGATTTGAGATCGTCGAATTGCATCCATTGGGGGGGCGCTGGATGTCAATGGCCTCGCATCTGTTTTATTTCATTTACCATGTGGCGATTCGAAAGTTGAAATCGCCTACAGGAGGAAAGCGCTCGCTCCTGTTTTTTTTGCTGTTTCCCTTCATGGTCTTGTATGCCCTGATAAATTTTCCATTGTGTTTGCTGCTTGGACTTGGGGATTTGCAAGAAGAAGCGAACAACCATCTTGTGGTGGTGCGAAAGCCGGATCAAAAAACCAAGACGGTTTCTACCACTCGGTCCTGATCGGATGGCGTGAGGTGGCTATAGAACGGCAGCCGCAAAAGGCGGTCGCTGACATCCTCCGTCACGGGACAATCCGATGCGCCTCCACCGTAGTGTTGCCCCATGGGAGAGGAGTGGAGAGGGACATAGTGAAACACGCTTTTGATATCTGCGTCGGCCAGTCTCTGAATCAGCGCGTCACGCTCTTCAAGCGATGGCATCATTAGATAGAACATATGATAAGACTGTTCACAATGATCGGGTATCGTCGGTACGCAGACCCCCCTGTCAATCGCCCACGCATGGAGTTGTTCGTGATACCGATCCCAAATACGTTTCCGCTGTTCTTGAATTTGCTCGATCGATTCAAGTTGCGCATACAAAAACGCGGCCAAAATATCGGAGGGCAGATAACTTGAACCCTTGTCAACCCAGGAGTACTTGTCGACTTCACCGCGGAAAAAGCGTTTTCGATCCGTGCCTTTTTCCCGGATAATTTCGGCACGCGAAATCAACTCAGCGTTGTTTACGATGAGCGCGCCCCCTTCGCCACAGGTGATATTTTTTGTTTCGTGAAAACTTTGAGTTGCCAAATCGCCCATGGTTCCCAGATACTGGGATTTGTACTTGCCCAGAAAGCCATGCGCGTTGTCTTCAACGACGACTATGCCGTGTTCGCGCGCAATAGACAGAATTGCGTCCATTTCGCAGGCAACACCCGCATAATGCACGGGAACAATAGCCTTGGTTCGCGGCGTGATAAGGTCCGAGAGTCTTGATTCATCCAAGTTACAGGTGTCGGGTCGGATATCGGCAAACACGGGCTTCGCTCCTTGGAGCGCGAAGGCGTTCGCAGTAGAGACAAAGGTGAAGGAGGGAACAATCACTTCATCCCCCTCTTTGATGTCGAGCAGAACCGCCGCCATTTCGAGCGCGTGGGTGCATTAGGTTGTCAGAAGGACTTTGGGTACATTCATCGCACGTTCAAGAAACGCCTGGCACCTCAGAGTGAACCTGCCATCCCCAGAAATACGACCGCTTTCAACCGCCTCCTGGATATACCTTATCTCGTTCCCGAGAATGCGAGGCTCATTAAACGGGATTGAAGATCGACTTTCATTTTGCATGATTCGTTCGCCTGGTCAGCCGAAAAAAGACTTCTGGGTCGGTCTGGATCATAGGAGTTGAGATAACGAAGACCGTGAAGGGTACACTAAATTCATTCGAAATCGTCCTTGATTGATTGGAGTTAAATCGGATTCTACTAAGCGCAACAGTGAAAGAATAGCATGTGTTGTGGAACCGATTAAAGGTTCATGTAACCCGATCGTCGTCGGGGTCTAAAGATGATCGCGCCATAAAACTTGGGTTCAT
The DNA here is from genome assembly GCA_046583315.1 of Candidatus Hydrogenedentota bacterium. GTDB lineage: Bacteria > Hydrogenedentota > Hydrogenedentia > Hydrogenedentales > DTSJ01. The sequence continues at coordinate 595 of JAYGCN010000348.1, read as the reverse complement.
GTTCGTGAAACGATGAAGCCATCGAGCCTCCCGCGCGGGGAGTGTTTTTCGAGACAACGGGTGTTATACTCAGGCTGTCCGAGACGCACGGCGAGGTTTTCAAACCTCAGGTGACGAAGTACGCAATCTGACTCATCGATCCAGACGGCCGACAAGATTATTGGGCTCGGAGTTCTCTCCGTCCGTACAATACCGGGGTTAACCGACTTGAACGAAAAGGCAAATCAAATTCCATCGGTCGTCCAGGAGAGTAACGCTTGATGCGAAACCTGTTACGTTCAGTTGTCGGTGAATATGCACTCGTTACTATCTTGATCACGCTCATTTTTGTCGTGTTCTTGAACCAGTCGTACACAAACCATGATACGTATCACAATCGCATTGCCATGGATGACCATTGGAATCAATTCGTGTCGGCACAGCATTACTTTGATTCCGCTGTTCATAGCGGTTCGTGGCCTCTGTGGAATCCCTATTCATTCTGCGGGCAGCCCTTTGCAGGTCATCCCGGCGCGCGAATTTTTTATCCTCCGAACATGATCAGGAGCATGCTGAACAGCAATCCCACCGTTCTCAGTACTGTAAATAGTCTCGT
>JAYGCN010000191.1:0-3543 GCA_046583315.1 Candidatus Hydrogenedentota bacterium | reverse complement strand
TTCCTGGTGGATCAACGCGATGCCCTGCTTTTGGGCGTCACGAACGGAATCCAAGGCAACTTTTTTCCCATCGAGTTCAATCTGCCCCGCGTTCGCCTGATAAATACCAGCGAGAATCTTCATAAAGGTGCTCTTCCCAGCACCATTCTCGCCAATCACCGCGAGAATTTCCTGGGAATGCAATTCCATCGACACGTCATCAAGCGCAAGCGTACCCGGGAATCGTTTGGTGAGTCCCGTGGCGCGAAGTATCGTATTCGCGTCGGACACTATTTTCCGCCTGCGAGCAATTTATTCTTTTCCGCCCAGAACGCTTCAACGTTTTCTTTTTCAACGACGGTAGTATCAATGTCGATAAACCTATTTTCGGGAATGACAGAGTTATCGCCACGCGCGAGTGCTGCAAGTACACGTACCGAATGACGACCGTATTCGTATGGCTGCTGGCTTATCGTGCCTTGCACGTAACCATCCACAATTCCCTGAAGGGTAGGATCGGATTCGTCGAAGCTTATCAACTTGATGGTACCCAGTTTATTGGCTCCCTTAACCGCCTCGATACAGAGCGGAATATTGTAAGCGAACAAGCCGATCATTGCGTCAAGGTCCGGGTAGGTCACCATAGATTCTTCGGCGTTCGCTTTTGCACGATCATAAACAAAATTGTCTGTCAACGTGCCAAGGATAGTAAAACGACCACCCACAATGGCCTCGGTATTCTGTTCAACAACCATGTCCTCTTGATTAATAACCGGACGATCTAGCAACTCATCAATCACGCCTTGTCGACGCTGCTGCGCATTGAGCTGTTCGAGACGGCCAACAAATATCATGACCTTGCCGCCATCGGGTAAGGCTTTCTTCACAAGTTGACCCGCCTGGCGACCCGCATTGTAGTTGTTCATGCCAATGAAGCAAAGGCGATCTGATTCCGGCGCATCCGAATCCTGCGTGATGATATTTGTGCGTGTAGCTGCGTCGCTGATGAAGGATGCCTGATTCGCGGCATCGATTGGACTCACCGCAATGCCGTGAATCCCGTTCGCCATCAAAGTCTCCATCATACGCTTCTGGTCCGGAAGACCCTTCGGTGGCATCAGCACCTCAACATCCACGTCAAACTCTTTTGCACCGGCAATCGCGCCCGCCTCAGCAATCGTCCAGAACGGGTCGATGCCGTTCGTCACATAGGCCACCTTAATCCGTTCGCCTTCGTTCACCGCAAAGATAGTGTAGGCTGCTGGTTCCGATGTTGTTGTGGCATCATCCGATCCGCCACAACCGACCATCGCCAGCGTGGAAATTACGGTAAGTGCAAGTAACTTTTTCATGGGTCTCTCCTGAAATTATGAAACGGTGTGCGCACCGTTGACAGCGATATTTTGACCAGACACGTAGGACGACTCATCCGACGCGAGGAACAATGCCAAATCGGCGACTTCTTTGGGAACGCCCCAGCGTTTTGACGGCAAATCAGCCAGATAGGCATCTTTGGCTTCCTGCGGATCTTTTTCGTGCCGTTCCACGGGAATCCACGCCGGCGCAATCGTGTTCACCGTAATGCCCCACGGCGCCAGTTCTTTGGCGAGACTACGCGTGAATCCGTTTTGTCCACCCTTCGCGGCAACATACGCCGTGAAATTCGGCACGCCTTCCTCAAACACTTCGGAGCCGATATTGATAATGCGGCCCGATTTACGTTGCTTCATGTCTGCCAAAACTGCGCGCGTCAGCAGATACGGACTCTTGATAAAAAAGTCCAACATCGACTGATAAAAATCCCAGTCGTATTGCTCGATCGGTTTCTGTGGCTGATCCGGCGTCGCGTTCACGACAATACAATCCACAGGCCCAAGCTGATCCTTCGTTTCCTGAATCATGCGTTTGACATCTTCTTCGAGAATCGCGCTGCCCCGAAGCATCACGCCGTCATACCCAGCCGCGCGAAACTGCTCAAAGGTCTGATTCGCGCGCGCCTCGTTGTTTGCATAATTCAGCGCCACCTTCGCGCCCGCAGCACCAAACTCCATCGCCATCGCCTTACCCAGCCCAGTAGAGCTGCCGCTGATAAAGACTACCTTACCCGTTAAATCAAATTTGTTTGCTGACACTTATTTACTCTCCTTGATCAATCCTCCCTACGCAGCTCATCTACGCGGTGGAGAAAAATGTTCCTTATTAAATTTCATCACGATTGTATGTTTGTACGTCTCACCTGGACGTAATACTGGACTTGGAAAGTTCGGATGATTCGGCGAATCGGGATAGACCTGAGATTCGAGACAGAAACCACCGTTTTTCGCGTAAACGACGCCACCTTTCCCTTCGAAGGAACCGTCCAGGAAATTTCCCGTATAAAACTGAATGCCCGGCTCATCATTCCAGATTTCCATCGTGCGACCCGACTTCGGATCACGTACGCGCGCCGCGATTGCCAGGCGCTCTCCTCTGTGATCGAGCACAAAATTGTGGTCATAACCGCCCGGATCGCCGGAAATTTCGGCGATATCCGTACCGATGGCTTTCGAAGCCGTAAAGTCCACAGGCGTTCCCGCCACAGGATCAATCTTGCCCGTCGTAATAAATGCCTCATCCGTTGGTGTGTAGCTCGAAGCAAATATCGTCAGTTCGTGATCAAGGATGGTCGCGCCACTGTCATGACCAGCGAGATTGTAGTAAGCATGATTGGTCAAGTTGATAACCGTCGCCTTGTCCGTCGTCGCCTCAAAGTACACTTTCAGTTCGTTGGCATCGTTCAGCGAATAGACGACCTTATTCTCAAGCGTGCCCGGATAGCCTTCCTCGCCATCGGGACTCGTGTACGTCAACGCGACACTCACTTCACCATCGCCCTGGGTCGCTTCGCCCTTCCACATCACCTTGTTGTACCCGACATCGCCACCGTGAAGATGATGCGCGTCGCCATCGTTCTTCGCAAGCGTATACTCGGTACCGTCCAGCGTAAACTTGCCGTGAGCAATCCGATTGGCGTAACGACCCGTTATCGCGCCAAAGAAGGGGCTATCGTTGTTGTACGATTCAACAGAGTCGCAGCCGAGGAGAATATCAACAACATTTCCGTCCTTATCCGGCATTTGCAGCGAATGCAGAATTCCGCCAAACTCGATGATTTCTGCTTTGTATCCGTTTGCGTTCACCAAGGTAAATATCTTGACCGGATCGCCCGCAGGGGATGTGCCCCACTCACTACTCGTTACCCCAAGTCCACTATGCTCGGACACAGCCTTTCCTCCTTCTTCATCAGGCGCCGTCGAATCCGATGCAGAACAGCCTATGACGCTCAACGCGCACAGGCCCACCAGTCCAATCGACCGAATTACAGAAATATTCATGATTGCAGCTCCCGGGTTGGAAAAAAAATCACTCGTATTATGCGGATTTTCAGGAGGAACTGCAATAAGATTAAGAGAATAAAGCTATCTGAGCAGGGATACGAAGTACCGGTCGGTTCTTCTTTAAGATATTTACCGTCCGGCAGGACCTTTCTTCTTTCCCGAGAAGAAAGAAGGGGCGTTCAGCAAC
>JAYGCN010000136.1:0-2022 GCA_046583315.1 Candidatus Hydrogenedentota bacterium | reverse complement strand
CGATGGCGGCGTTCTGATGCAGTAATGTGGGTGATTTGACCTTAATCGCTTATCCGTAGTAGGATTCCCTTCTATATCTTTAAGGTCTTAACTTATTGGCGCGGGTCCCCGTTTATCCTGTGCTCTATTGAAGGAGATTTCACTCATGTCCAACGAAGCATGGATCATTGATGCGGTACGTACGCCGCGCGGTATCGGCAAAGTCGGCAAGGGGTCACTGGCCCATTTGCATCCCCAAACCATCGCCGCCACTTCGCTGAAAGCCATCAAAGAGCGTAACGACCTCAACACCGAAGAGGTCGATGACGTTATCTGGGGCTGCAGTACCCAGGTCGGTCGTCAGAGTAAAGACATCGGTCGCATGGCGTTGTTGGACGCGGGCTACGATCCCAAAGCTTCCGGTGTAACACTTGATCGCTTCTGCGGATCGGGCATTACCTCGGTTCACATGGGCGGCGCATCCATTATGTGCGGCATGGAAGATTGCATCGTGTCCGGCGGCGTGGAAATGATGTCCTACGCATCCACCGTAAAAGGCGGCATGATGGATGCGGAGAATATGCACTTGCGCGACCTGCATCCGCAATGGCATCAGGGCATTTGCGGCGACGTAATTGCGACTCTTGAAGGAATCAGTCGCGAAGACGTGGACGGTCTTGCATACGAGAGTCAGGTGCGTGCGAAACATGCAATGGACAACGGTCACTTCGACAAAAGCGTCGTGCCGGTGTATGACTATGAAGGCAACCTTGCGTTGGCCAAAGATGAATTCCCGCGTCCCCAGACGACCATGGAAGGACTTGCTGGCTTGCCGGCGGTATTCGAGAAATTCATGGATCAACCCTTTGACGAGACGGGCGAAACATTCGGCGAGTTGGTGAAACGAAACTATCCCGATCTTGAAGTGAATCACGTACATCACGCGGGCAACTCGTCCGGTGTGGTGGACGGTTCGGCGGCATTGTTGCTGTCCTCTCCGGATTATGCAAAAGGTCAGGGCTGGAAACCGCGCGCGAAAATTGTCGCGATGGCCAATATGGCGGGCAGTCCCACGTTGATGTTGAATGAGCCGGTGCCAGCCGCGAAGAAAGTGCTCGAAAAAGCGGGTATGGCGCTGGATGACATCGATCTCTTCGAAATCAATGAAGCCTTTGCCGTGGTGGCCTTCAAATTCATGCGCGATCTGGAGCTGGATACGGCCAAATGCAACGTGAACGGTGGTGCAATTGCGCTCGGACACCCCATCGCCGCAACCGGATCGGTTCTAATCGGAACGCTGCTCGACGAACTCGAACGGCGCGATCTCTCCACAGGTCTCGTCACCATGTGCGCAGGCGGCGGTCAAGCACCAGCAATCATCATCGAACGCATCTAAGAACAACTTTAAAAAGGGCGTCATCTCATTCGAAATGACACCCTTTTTGCTTTTTGAAGCACCCTTCTTTTCTTTCTGAGGGAAGAAAGAAAAGAAGCAAAAGAAAGACCGAGACGATGCTCTGCGCCTTTTGTGTCACCGGAGAGCTTCACCGCCAGTCATCCCGCACTTGATGCGGGATCCTAAACCAATCACTCTCGGCTCGGCAGTAGCCTCGCCTCCCGCGTTCATCCCCTTGCGTCTTTGCGCATTTGCGTTAAAAATATGCTCTTCGAATCTGCTAAGATGGCCTCGAACATCACCGCGAGAGGGGAGTAATGATAAGTACTGAGTATATGATATTTGGTCTCTGTTGCATGATCGCTATTCTTGCCTGGGCCATTCTTATTCGATTACATCGTATGGCGCCGGGGAGTAATGAGTCAGACTTGTCACCCGTTCTCCAGCAGCAGCTCAAGCTCGCGCGCGACGAGACCTCCAAATCGTTTCGGGAACTCCGCGAGGAAGTGCGCGACAACATTAGCAAGAGCAACGAGGATTTGGGCAAGGTTCTCGGCGAAATGGGCAAAGGGCAACTGGGGCAGCTCTCGGAGATTCAGAAACACATCAAGCAGTTGACGGATTCCAATCAAGTGCAAATTGACAAG
>JAYGCN010000058.1:0-2318 GCA_046583315.1 Candidatus Hydrogenedentota bacterium | reverse complement strand
AAGTCTTCCAAAAACAACGCCAAGAGCATCTACTTGCACTTAGAACTTGAATCTACCAAGCATACCTCGTATACTCGCCAACTCATAACTGGCTGTCGCAATCGTGAGGATACGGTTACTTGGAATATACACCGAAGGCGCGCCTTATTGCCAACTATCTACCTCAATTTCATCCGATCCCGGAAAATAATGAATGGTGGGGCGAGGGGTTCACGGAGTGGACAAACGTAACCAAGGCCAAGCCGCTTTTTTCAGGGCATTATCAGCCGCATACTCCTGCCGACCTGGGGTTCTGTGATTTACGGATTCCTGAGACGCGAATCGCGCAAGCGGAGATGGCGCGCACCTGTGGTATTGAGGCCTTCTGCTATTGGCATTATTGGTTTGCCGGAAAGATGCTGATTGAGCGCCCGCTTCAGGAGGTGGTGAAATCGGGTGAGCCAAATTTTCCGTTCTGTGTTGCCTGGGCGAACGAGAGCTGGACGGGGGTGTGGCATGGCGCGAAGGATCGTCTCTTGATGGAGCAGACGTATCCGGGCAAGGAGGATTATGTCAAGCATTTCGAGTATCTGCTGCCGATGTTTTCGGATGAGCGCTATTTGACCGTCGATGGAAAGCCTTTGTTTATGCTTTTTCGGCCGGATAGCATTCCGAATGCGGTGGAGTTTGTGGATTTGTGGAAGGAGTTGGCGGTCAAAGCTGGATTGAAGGGTCTTCATATTATCGCTTATAAGCAGGATAATTGGCCGGGCCATCAGTGGGGGTTTGACGGCGCGACCTGGGCGCACCAGAGTATTATGAAGTGGGTCAATAGGAAAACTAAGCTACGCTACCTTGCGCGACAGGCAGTTGGGCTTCCCCCTCATGTTTATCGCTATAAAGATGCGATACCCTGCATGCACGGACCGAAGTATCCTGACTACGAAGTGCGGGACGACCATTACCCAAGTATCGTTACGGGGTGGGACAATTCGCCTCGGAGCGGAAAGGCGGCGATGATATTGACGGGGTATACGCCGGAGCTTTTTAGGGTTCATGTGCGTAACGTGTTGGATCGCGTTAAGCACAAACCGATGGAGCATCGGATTGTTTTTGTGAAGTCGTGGAACGAATGGGCTGAGGGGAATTACCTTGAGCCTGACCTCAAATATGGAAAGGCGTTCTTGGAGGTTTTGCGAGAAGAGGTGTGTTCGGATATTCCGCTGGCCAATAACCATGCGTATTAAAACGCTAATCAGAAAGTCGAGAAACTTCACTAATGAGTCAGAGTATTGATACACGCGCAGATGACCCGCTGAACCGGCGTGAAGCGGGAGGACAACTTCGGGGCTTTCGTCCGGAGTACAACATTATGAAGATGGAGCATCTGCCGCCCGTTATGGAAGAGGTTTGGGCGGCGGGCCGTCTGAGGGAGCCGATGCTTAAGAAGACCGCGTTGGCGGGACTGGATGAGCGTGTTGTTGAGTATCCGCTGGCATTGCAGGCTCTTATTGAGGCGGCGGGCAATCCGTTCTTGCAGGTGTTGGATGTTGGCTGCGTGCTGAATAATCCGATAATCAAAGACTATGTTGCCCAGCTGGTGGAGATGATCTGGTTCATCAATCCATCCCTGGAGACGCTAGCCTACGAATCGAACATGACCTATGTATTGTCGGACATTCGTAAGGTACGGCTTCCGCAGACGCTTTCTTTTGACTTGGTGACGTGTCTTAGCACGCTTGAGCATGTGGGGATGGACAACACGCGCTATGGCGGCGCGGAGGCTGAGTTTGAGGGCCTGATCGAGGATCCTCAGCGTTATGCTATCCAGGGACTCCGTAGCATTTCGCGCTTTGTTAAGGTTGGCGGGCGCTTGCTGGTGTCTGTTCCTTTTGGGCCGTTCGAGTATTTGTATATGTACAAGCAGTCGGAAAGGCCGATCTACTATACCTTTGATGAACCTCGTTTTATGGAGATGGTGGCCTGTCTGGATAATTTTGAGATTACGTTGGTCGTCTACAAGGTTGTGCCGGGTGTCGGCTGGGTGAAGACCACGCTGGATGATGACGAGAACATGCTCAAGCACGCAGACAAGTGTGCGGCGGCGGGCGGTGTCGCATTCATTGACGCCGTTCGGAAATTCTAGGGTAGACGGGAGTTGCCTGCATGTCCCAACGAATTGCCATTATCGGCTGGAATTCGGATACGATGTATTCGGGTGGGCGCTATGCCGCTTGGATGATGGCGGAGGCGCTTGCTGTGCGCGGCCACCAGATCACGTTTATCACGAACAACGTGCCCATCTTCAAGCGTGATTTTGAAACGTATCCGCAACACAA
>JAYGCN010000303.1:0-16093 GCA_046583315.1 Candidatus Hydrogenedentota bacterium | reverse complement strand
GCCTTTGATCGCATCCTCTAAGGTCTGCGCCGTCGTTGCGTAGTGAGAACCCGGATAAATCGTGATGTGTGTCGTCTTTCGTTTGACCACGCCGCGCAGGGGATCAATTTCGCTGATGCCTTCGATTTCGTCCCCGAAATATTCGATGCGGATGGCGATGTCGGCTTCGTACTTTGGGAATACATCGACAATATCGCCGCGTACACGAAAGGTGCCACGATGAAAGTCGTAATCCGCGCGTTCGTATTGCATCGCGATGAGTCCGGCGATGAGGTCGTCCCGCGACAGTTCATCGCCGACGTACAGTTCGACGCTCAACTCCGAGTACGTTTCCGGCGAGCCGATTCCGTAAATGCACGAGACACTGGCGACGATGATGCAGTCGCGACGTGAGAGTACCGCACGTGTCGCGGAGTGGCGCATTTTGTCGATTTCATCGTTGACCGAGGAATCCTTTTCGATAAAGGTGTCCGTCGTCGGTACATAGGCCTCGGGCTGATAGTAATCGTAATAACTCACGAAATATTCAACTGCGTTTTCCGGAAAAAGCATTTTGAATTCTTTGTAGAGCTGCGCGGCCAGGATTTTGTTCGGGGCCATGATGAGCGTGGGGCGGTTGATCTGTTGGATGACGTTTGCAATCGTGTAGGTTTTACCCGAACCCGTCACCCCCATCAGGGTCTGGTCAGTAAGCCCGTCATTGAGCCCGTCCACAAGTTCCTGAATCGCTTGTGGCTGATCGCCCTGAGGTTCGTAGTCGCTGACGAGTTTGAAGTGTTCCATCGTGAAATTACTTTCCCACGGCAATGTCTGATTCGGTCAATTCCATCACCTTGCGCACGCCCGGGACCAGCGCGAGGGCTTTCTTGACCTGCTCGACTTGATCACGATTCGTTGTCTGAAATTCGAATTCGAATGTGCTCTCATCTCGTATGCCTGCTTTGAATTCGGCACGATTGATGTCCACATTCAAGGACTTGATGGCTGACGTGATATCCATCAAGGCATTTGGGTGCGAGCCGATGACGACGTTTACGACGGCATCGATAAACTCCGCTCCATCCCACGAAGCTTCGACCATACGAGTGGAGTCGCGGCCCGATTTGTCGAGCAATTTGCAGTCTGGGCGGTGTACCGTGATGCTCTGGCGTTTGGTGACGTATCCAATGATCGGATCTCCTGACTCAGGTTTGCAGCACTTCGCGAAGGCGACCATCATATCCCGACGGCCTTGAATGAGCACCGTATTTTCGAGGGGTTCGTCGTGCGGATGGCGTTTGGTCTTGGCTTTTTTGGGCGGCTTCGGTACCGCAGGGTGTGGCGTAACCGTACGCGATTCGCCCGGACCCACATCTGGCAATTCGTCAATTTCACGAAGTTTCTGGCGAATGCGCGTGCGTGCGCGACCCGTCACTACGATTTCGAGCCAGTCGATGTGTGGCGTCTGGCGATTGGAGGTAAGCACCTCAATCACGTCGCCGTTCTGAAGGTGGTAGCGCAAGGGAACCATGTTTCCGTTGACCTTGGCACCCACGCAGCGATGGCCGACGTCCGAGTGGATACGGTACGCGAAATCGAGTGGCGTGGCCCCTTCGGGCAATTCGATGACTTCCCCTTTGGGCGTGTGCACGTATACGGCCGTGACGCTGATATCGCGGCGCAGGCTGTCGAAGAGTTCGTCGGGCGCGTGCGCATCGGTCAGCCAGTCGTACATCTGGCGCAACCATTGCAGTTGAGATTCAGCGGTGGAGTCTTCTTTTTCCGAGCTGTCCTTGTATTTCCAGTGAGAGGCGATGCCTTCGCGAGACGCACGATCCATTTCTTCGGTGCGAATCTGTACTTCGAGCGGGCGACCTCCATCGAGCATCACCGTCGTGTGAATGGATTGATACATGTTGGGTTTTGGGGCGGCGATGTAATCCTTGAAACGGCCTCGTTGGGGTGGCCAGGTATGGTGGATGACGCCGAGCGCGTTGTAGCAGCCACTGACGGTCTGGGTGATAATACGGATGGCGAGCACGTCCAGTACACCGTCGTAATTCGTTCCCTTGGCCTGCATTTTTCGATAGATGCTGTAGAGGTGCTTGGGGCGCCCAATGACGCGGGCGTTGACCTCGGCCTCTTGGAGTCGATCTTCCATAAAGGCGATATTTTCGGCAAGCAGATCTTCACGTTCACGCCGTTTCATGGCCACGAGTTTCGCGATCTTTTTGTATTCCTCGGGATTCAGGTGGTGAAAGGCGTGATCTTCCATCTCCCACTGCCAGTGGGAGAGACCCAGGCGGTTTGCCATCGGCACGTAGATGTCCAGTGATTCCTGGCAGATGCGTTCTATTTTATCTTCGGGAAGAAATTCAATCGTGCGCAGGTTGTGGAGTCGATCGGCCAGTTTGATCAGAATCACGCGCACGTCTTTGGCCGTGGCGATCAGCATCTTGCGCAGGTTTTCGGCTTGTTTCTGTTCGCGGGTCGGTGCCACTTCGGCGAGATGAATGGACCCGATTTTCGTCACCCCATCGACTAGTGTCGCGATATCCACATCGAAATCTTTGACCAGATCCTCATAGGTCACCGGAGTGTCTTCGATGACGTCGTGGAGCAGGCTGGCAGAAATGGTCTTCGCGTCCATGCCCAGCCGTGCGAGGATGGTCGCGACGGCGATGCAATGGGTGATGTAGGGTTCGCGGGACAGACGTACTTGACCCTGATGCGCTTTGTCCGCGACGCTGTAGGCGCGGCGCAACAGATCATCATCAATGTCGGGATGATTCTTCTTCGCGAGCTTGAGTAGTTTATTGAATTCGGTACGCATCGAGTCCCGTCCAGAATGGCCTAAAACCTGAACCAGTATACCCTATTTGGGATCAGCGAGCGAGTCGGCGAGGACTTCGATAAGGTGGCGCGGTCTGGCCGAGGAGAGGTGTTCTATTTGGTGGCGGCAGCTGGTGCCCGAGGCGACGACGACCGTGCCGGGGTCGAGAGCGTCGATACAGTCGATGAGCGGTTCGGCGATTTTGACCGAGAGTTCATATTTATCCTTGAGCGAACCGAAAGCGCCGGCCATACCACAGCAGCCTGTCTTGATTTCGGTGACGTGGGCATCGGGAATCGAGCGAAGCAGTTCCAGTGTCGCGTTCGTGTCAGACATGGAATCGGTATGGCAATGGGTGTGTAGGGCCATGGGAGGTAAGTCGCTTTTCCAGTCGGGCGAGGCGTCGTTGAGTACGCGCAATAGAAAGTCCTCGATGAGCGAACAACGGGTTTCAATTGTGTCGATGTCTGCAATTCCGAGTTCACGATAGTCTTCTTTGAACATCGAGTGACAGGATGGTTCAAGAAATATGATGGGTAAATCCGGTATTGCGTCGGCGATCACGCGGACATTTTTTTCCGCGTAGCTACGTGCAAGGTCAAGTTGCCCAGTGCTGAAAGCAGGTCGCCCACAGCAGGTCCGTTGCGTGAGCAGTTCGACCTGATACCCGAAGGTATTGAGCACCCTGACCGCCGTACGGGCCACATGAGGCTCATTGTAGCGTGAGAAGCTGTCATCCCAGAGGTAGACCGAGCCGTTTTTGAAGGAGCCCTCCTGCTGATGCTGATCGAACCATGAATTGAAATCTTGTTTCGCGTATTGCGGAAACGGACGTCGGGAGGAAAGGCCGAATAACGTCTCGTTTAACTTTCGAATAAGGCTATTGCCGAGAAATAGGTTCGCGAGACCCGGTGCGTTCGACGCAATTTTGCCTACAGCACCGACGCGGGCGATGAGCCTGTCGCGCAGCGGGATTCCCTCGACCTGATGCCGCGCATGAAGGAGTTCGGCTTTCAACAACGACATGTTGACGTTGGAGGGGCACTCGGTGGTGCAGGCTCTGCAGGAAAGACAGTTACTGAGGGCCTCTTCGAGCTCCGGTGTGAAAATTGACGCATCATGCACGCCGTGGCTGTGTTCAAGTGCTGCGCGAATCGTGTTGGCGCGTCCGCGGGTGGACATGATTTCGTCGCCGGTTGCGCGAAAGGTCGGGCACATGGTGGGGCCGTCTTTTCGACAGCCCCCGCAGCCGTTGCATTGTTCGAGATTGCCGATGAAGGATTCGTCTTTTGACGCGAAGGCCAGGGTGGCTTCGAAAGGCAGATCGATGCTAGAGCCGTCGCCTTGACGCAGGTGCGTGTCGATTGTGTATTTCAATTCGCGTTCCGGTTTTGCTGGCAGAATTTTTCCGGGATTAAGCAAATTGTCAGGATCGAAAAGGTCCTTGATATGACCGAACAGTCCCATCAGTTCTGGTCCCAGATGATCGGGTAAAAACTCAGTGCGCGCAATACCGACCCCGTGTTCGCCGGCGATGGATCCCTTGAATTGTTTTGTGAGTGCCGAGACGCCTTCCGCGAGCTGTCGATATTTTTCGACGTCTTCCGCCTGATGCAGATCGACCGTCGGACGCACATGAAGCAGTCCAGATGCGGCGTGACCGTAGAAGGAACCCGAAAGGCCCAGTGGCTTCATCAGGGATTGTAGCCCTTCCACATAATCCGGTAGTTTCTCGGGCAGGATGGCCACGTCTTCGATGCCCGCCGTGGGTTTGGCCGCGCCTTTGCATCCGGTGAGCAGCGAGAGCCCTGATTTGCGCAATCCCCAGATATGATTCTGGTCGCTTTCATCCAGAAATGTTGATGTACGCAGCCCAATGTTTTTCGCTTCGAGTGCAGCAAGTTTTTCAGGAACGTCGCTGAAGAATTCGACGAGTAGAATAGCTTTGCACGGCTTTTCGTCAAGTTCCAGCAAGGCCCGCGCTTTTTTGAATTGAATCTGGCCGAGGGTCTGGTCAAAAAGAACATCGTCGATGTGTTCGATGGCCGCCGGTTCGAGTTCGAGTAGCTCTACGGTGGCCTGCATCGCTTCGGCAACGGTTGCGAAGGCGATGATGCCGAGGCCCTTGGCTTCGGGAAGCGGTTGCAATTCAAGTTGCGCTGAAGTGACTACCGCCAGTGTGCCTTCGCTGCCTGAAATAATCCGCGTGAGGTCCGCGCGGTTACGTAACCAGCGATCCACGCCATAACCGGCCCAGCGTTTGAGCAATCCCGGCGGCATACGATCTTCGATGGTGGCGAGGTTGGATTGGATGAGGTCCGTGACAGTCGCCTGGATATTCGACAAACCGTCATGGCCTTGGCCGATGGTAGCAACGGTGCCATTGGCCAACACGACGTCCAGCGCGTGGATGCTTTCGACCGTCGTGCCATACAGCGGCACATGCGAACCCGAAGAATTATTGTTGATCATGCCGCCCAGCGTCGCGCGGGAACTGGTGGCCACATCGGGTCCAAAACGCAGGCCGTGGGGGTGGAGATAGGCGTTCAGTTGGTCGAGCACAACGCCTGCTTCGACACGAACGGTGCGCGCATCTACATTCAAGTCCCAGATTCGGCGATTGTGTTTGGAGAAATCGATGATGAGTCCGTTTCCTACCGCTCCTCCTGCGAGTCCAGTGCCTGCGCCGCGTGCGGTGATGGGTAAATCTTCGGCCGCAGATGCTTGGATGACTGCTCGGACTTCTTCGACCGTGCGAGGGAATGCGACGGCGGTTGGTTCTATCTGGTAGATGGATGCGTCGGTGGCGTAGAGGAGACGGGTCAGCGCGTCGGTGCGGAGATCGCAATCGGTCTGGGAACGGAGTTGATGGAGTTTTTGATCGCGCACAACGGGCATTGAAATCGGGACTGTCCTTTCGGGGTTGAAAGGAGTTTAGCTGATATTGGCGGGAAGACGGAAATTGACGTTTTCTTCGACCAACATGACTTCCTCGACTTCGGAGGGTTCAAATTCCTTGAGACGCTCGATGACTTCCTGTACCAAATTCTCGGGAACGGATGCGCCGGAGGTGACGAGTACCGTTTCTACCCCATCGAGCCAGGCTTCGCTGATGTACGAGGCGTTGCTGATCAGGTGACTGGGTTTTCCGTATCCGTAGGCGATTTCTGCGAGGCGTGTGGAGTTGGCACTTTCGCGATCACCAACCACCAACACGAGATCGGCTCTGGGTGTGATGGCGCGTACGGCGGCTTGTCTGTTGGATGTCGCGTAACAGATGTCGGCTTTGGGTGGTCCGCTCACGTGCGGGAATCGTTCCCGGAGCGCGTCGAGGATTTCCTGGCAATCGTCCACGCTTAAGGTCGTCTGCGTGATGTAGGCCATGTTCTCTTCGTCAGGAATTACAAGGTCGGCAATATCTTCTTTGGTCGTCACGAGTTTGATGTGATCGCGTGCCCAGCCCATCGTGCCGACCGTTTCGTCGTGTCCCGCTTCTCCGATGAGAATGATCGTGGCGTTTTTCGAGGCGAAACGGCGCGCTTCATGGTGTACTTTTTCCACTAGGGGACACGTCGCGTCGATGACTTCCAGATCGAGTTTCTTCGCGTGCTCCAGGCGATCGGGCCCGACTCCATGCGCACTGAAAAGAAGGTGTGAACCCTCCGGCACCTCATCGAGATCCTTCACAAAAACCGCGCCCTTCGCGCGAAGTTCATCGACAACCGCCTTGTTGTGCACAATGTCGTTCAACACATACACCGGCGATCCATGACGTTCCAGCGCCTTCTCCACGCAAATAATCGCGCGATCAACACCCGCACAAAACCCGCGCGGTTTGGCAAGTAGTATTTTCATTGAATATGACCTCAATTTGAAATAGGAAAGACTTCGGCTCAGAACCCCATCATTATAGCAGATCTTTAGGCGTAGCCAGCGAACTCATGCGCCTCTGTTGTCAACTCGCGGACGAAGAAGACACCCCGCCTACCCGAAACCGACTGTCCGGAACCGGTCTATGCGGCGCGAGATCGGGGGGCAATACTGTTCCCGTTCACCCTTTATCTGCACGTTAATTCGGGCCAATCGGGATTTCCTAGGATTGATTCGAGAATCTCTTACCGAAAAATCGAAACAAGCTAGTTGAGTCGGTTTTCACTCTTTAACGTAGCAACCATACGGTTGGTTACCTCGATACAGAGAGACCAAAGGTCCTGAACTTCATGGATGTCGTAAGTCGCCTCAGGGTGGTTCGTCGGATTCCTATAGGACTCTCGAATATTATCTAGATTGTTGTTTAGTGCGGTATGTTTTTTCGTCAAATTCTTTTTCCTAAGGTCTGCAACAATATTTCCCCACATTTGATTGTCGATTCGTCTAGACCGAACTATTTGCGTGTAATACCATTTCAACGTGCCTTCCGTCGCCCTAAGCATATGAAATGCAGCCGCGGTCGGTCGCTCGAAAGCGATGCAGTTTCCAGCCTCCGAAAAATCGAACTGAGTCAGGTCTGGTAATAGTACAAAAAACACCTGGTGAGAATAATTGGCTCACATCATTTAATAGTGCGTCAAGATCAATCCGTTGCGGGGTCGGAATATAAGCAACCATTCCGGAAATATCCGCTTCTAGAGTGGATCGAATCTTATCCATTTTTTCGTTAAGGTCTTTCGACTGACTATCAGTTAATTCCGCCACCTTGTCGGCGGATCTGAAATCAGTAAGTAGTTGTTCAAGTTTCCCTTTCTGCCAGTGTCTTCGTAACTTTTAGTTCGAATGTAGTTAAATCGTTGAGGAAACGTTTAATATTGCCAAGAATGTAGTCCTCATCATGAACAGGCGTTCCGGTTTCTGAAGCGCGTAGGTACCAAAGAGTCGCCCCGAAATCGTAGTAATCGAATAGATCAAGTAATTTCATTTTTCGTCCTCTATCATTTTTAATTGTCACTGCTGTAACACATATATATCGAATAACGCCCCGCAGTTCTTTCTTAAGTCTTGCTTTTCGACTCCCCCCAAAAAAAGGGGGGAAGCTCTTCAGACTTGAGCATCCCCGTAAATCGCTTCTATATTGACGGTCGTTAACGCCCCGTCGTAGTTTTTCATGATGTGATCGACGATGGGGCGGGTGAGGGTGTATTGGCAATCGGTGTCCCTAGAAGTACCCGTCATGAATGCAGGACATGCGCGGATCAAACAGGGTGGGATTCTGGATGTGGTAGACGCGCAAGGTGGTCGGGTCGGCCACGTTTTCCCGGCGTTGGTCGCGGGAGACGAGGGGAGCTTCCCAGCGTAAGAAGTAGCGCGCACCGTCGTGGGCGGACTGATTTTCATCTTCTTTCCACCGCACACGCATGTCCGGATAATCGCTTTCGGGTGTGTTCTCCTGTGCCAGAATGGATTTCCCGGCGGGTAGTGTGTCGATCGGCTTCAGCGTCGCGTCATCCAGTACCCACAATCCGGCGCCGTGCTTCACGTGATAAAAGCCCTGTGTCAGCGTACCGTCCCGTGACACGCGTACGGGTCCGAGATCCACATCGACCTCGATGGTGCCTCCGCCACTGAAAAACCATCGGTGGTCCCAGTCGCTGGTCTGCACAATATTCCACGCATCGTCTTCGTAACGCGCATTGTAAATCTGCGTGTTTCCTTCCGCATCAAACTTGTGATACGAGAGGATTGTACGACCCTTGGAATCAAAACCCACCACCGTGGACTCATTGATCATCCCGCCTTCTACGGGTACCGGATCAATGATGGTCCCGCTTGACTCCGGCGTGATGGGTAGCGTGATGGACTTGCCGCCTGCGGTCTCCCAATGGGTCATATCCCGGCTTCGCGCGTAGCTGAGATGATGATTCGTTTCGCATCCGCCGTGCACACGCCAGACCCAAATTAAGTGAAAATATCCGTCCGGCCCAAGCACAGGCCCTTCCGGATAGGAACTCACCTTTCCCAATCCATCAAACAGCGGAGTCGATAAAAGGCGCGTCCACGAATCCTGGGTTGCATCATAGTGGTTGACCAGTTGAACACCGTCTCCTGACTTCCCGTCGCGATAGAGAAAAAGGAGTTCTTCGTCGGCGTTCTTGATGAACTGCGGATAGGTCACCTTAAGTTCGTCTGATCCAACCATCGACTTTTCGCGTTGCAAGGTCGAGATGTCGAAGGGTTTTGTCGTGCGGTAATAGATGAGCGGGTCGCTGTGCATATTTCCGCTGACATGTAGATGACCACGCTGATCGAGCGCCATCGTGATGTAGTGGTGACTATCCCAATTTACGCGATGCGGCAACACGTGAAAGGTCCACCGGTCGCTACCGACGTTGCGTTGCGCGATCGTCATCTTGCGCTCGTGGTCATAATAGGCCACGAACTGATGTTCACCTTCGGTCAACAGACAATAGCCCACAGAATGCCCCGACCACGCCACAGCGACATCGGCGACATCTACTACTTTCGGAGCGTCAAACTCGGTGGCGAACACATGCATGCTCGTGAGCACGACGGCCATTGCCCATCCAAGTCGGGATAAGAATTTACAATTCAACACAACGCTCCTTCACTAATGGGCAAATAAGAATTACCAATTATACCCTAGCCCTTCGGCTATAGAAAGTAGGGGCAAGTCGAAAAACTCGCCACTCATGCCGTCGGCTTTTTTCCAGACTGTTGCTTTCGATACAATGGCAACGTGCAAGAAAATCGCATCGCGCGAATCGTTCGCCAAAACACAACAAGACGAGGTTAATACATGAAGATGTCCATGCGAATACTCATCGCCCTGGCCCTGCTGCTCCCGACAACAACTTTCGCGCAGGCCACATCCGAGAACGACGAACGACTCCGCGGCGCACTCGAACGCTTCCCTCAAGCCGACACCGACGGCGACGGGATTCTCACGCAGGCCGAAGGTGCCGAATTCCGTAAAGCGCGTCAGGCCAAACGCAAACCGCCCAAGATTGTCGCACCTGAACCGACACTCGAGAACGTGAAGTACGGCCCCTACGATCGAAACGTCTACGATATCTGGTTGCCTGAGTCAGACACACCCACCGCGCTGATCATCTTTACCCACGGCGGTGGATTCCGTGGCGGCGACAAGCAGGGGGTTCGCACCAAACACATCGTCCAGAACGCGCTCGACGCCGGACTCGCCTTCGCCGCCATCAACTACCGATTCGCGTACACTTCACCCGAAGATGTCAACGATCCTCAGAAGACCAGTATCAACAACGTACTTCGCGACTCCGCACGCGCCGTGCAACACATCCGCCATTTGGCCGCTGACTACAACCTCGACAAGCCACGCATCGCCATGTACGGCGGATCTGCCGGCGCAGGCACCAGCCTGTTTATCGGCTACCACGACGACCTCGCTGACCCCGACAACGCGGACCCCGTCCTGCGCGAATCCACCCGCCTCGCCGCCGTCGGCATGTTGAACGGACAATACACCTACGATATCGCCCACTGGGACATCGAATTCAAGAAGCGCTACGGCGACGACACCAAGGATTACGCGGAAATCAGGGGAAGGGGTGATGACTTTTCTGGATTCTACGGGCTGACCCCTGAACAATACGCCGGTAAAACGGGGGATGCCGCACGCGCCGATGTTGACCTGATCAACCTTATCAGCCCCGACGATCCGCCCACCTTTATCTTCTGCAGCCTCGAGGCCAAACGACCCGTCACCGTGGGCGAAATTCAACACGACCCCTTACACGCCCAACTCATCGAAGCACGTGCGCAACTCCACGGACTCACCGTGAGGACCATCCTTCCCAAAGTTCGCGAGTCCGACGCAGACGTTGCCCAAGGTAGCCTCGATCTACTCTTCAATTTCTTCGAACAACATCTCGAAGGCTCTCTCGAAACTGATTAGAAATAAAACAGGCTCCCCACCCATCGGGTGAGGAGCCTGTGTAGATCGCTTAGAAGGTGTGTTTCTGTACGCGATGCCTAGCGCCCCATGCTGGTGCCTGTTGATTTCAAGTCGTCGCAGGCTTGTTGTACGCGGGCGGCCATGCCGGCGATACCGGCTTTGAGGTAGGAGCGCGGGTCGTAAACTTTTTTGTTGCCCATTTCGCCTTCGATGCGCAGGACGCCGTCGTAGTTTTTCATGATGTGGTCGACGATGGGGCGCGTGAAGGTGTACTGGCAATCGGTGTCGACGTTCATCTTGATGACGCCGTAGTTGAGGGTCTCGTGGATTTCTTCTTGGGTGGACCCTGAACCACCGTGGAACACGAGGTCGAAGTGAGCGTCTTGTCCGTGTTTGGCGACGACGGCTTCTTGTCCGTCTTTGAGGATGGACGGCGTGAGTTGCACGTTCCCGGGTTTGTATACGCCATGGACGTTGCCGAAGGTGGCGGCAAACATGAAGCGTCCGCCGATGGGGCTGAGGGCTTCGTGTACAGCGACCATGTCTTCGGGAGTGGTGAAGAGTTTTTCAGCGGCGACGTCGGTGTTGTCGATGCCGTCTTCTTCTCCGCCAACCACACCGGCTTCGATTTCGAGGATGATGTCGTTTTCTTTACACAGCTTCATGATTTCGACGGCCTGCTCCATATTTTCCTTGAGCGGCAACGCAGAACCATCGTGCATGTGGGAGTTGTACAAGTTCGGACGACCGGTAGCGCGACGGCGTGCGGTCTCTTCGATGAGCGGCTTGAGGAAGGTCTCAACCTTTTCCGGCACGCAATGGTCGGTGTGCAGGGCGATGTGTACATCGTAGTGGGCGGCCATGGCCTGAGCGTGGTCAGCCAGGGAAATCGCACCGACGACCATGTCGTTCAGCGAACCCGAAGCGAACTGTCCACCACCCGTGGATACCTGGATAATACCGTCCGACTTAGCGTCCGCGAAGCCTTTAAGGGCCGCGTTGATGGTCTCGTTACTGGTGACGTTGATGGCCGGATAAGCGAACCCGCCCTTTTTGGCGCGGTCCAGCATTTTTCCGTAGGATTCAAAATTTACGATGGGCATTTAGCCACTCCTTGGCGCAGTGCGCCGATTGATCAATACTTGGGGAGACGGCCGCCCGGATACAGGTGAAACTTGTGCAATGGGCCGTGCTCAGGAAGCGCAGAGTATAACACAGCGACGCCGTCAGATGGAATTTCGACGCCCGCTGATAGTGAAGGAATTAACTATAGAGGGCTTTCCTGCATACGAAACGCAGATCAGTCGGTCGATTGAATTATTTTGCCCAAGGACCATTCTTGGTAACACTGACAAAAGTTTCGCCATCGTAGCGAAAGAGTCCTAACCAACCGCCAAACCAAAGTCGCCCTTCTTTATCTTCATAGGCACTCTGTATCGCATGAGTGGCAAGGCCTTGTTTTCTGTGGAAATTGGTAAAGGACTGTCCATCGTAGCGATACAAACCAAACCCTTCAACAGGAAACCAGATGTTACCCGATTTATCTTCAAATAGACTCCACGCCTCAATGCCATTCACGCCGTCCTCTGCGGTGATGTGGGTGAACGATGTTCCATCCCAGCGGCAGACCCCCTTGTGAGGAGTCGCGAACCAAAAATCACCGTTCTTGTCTTCCAATATGGAATTTACATTATTTTCGGGCAGGCCATCTTTTACTGAAAGATTGGTTAAGGTTTGCCCATCGTAGATATAGGCGCCTCCATTGGTGCCAAACCACATATTTCCTTTGCTGTCTTCCATGATGCTATGGACTATTTTTGCACTTGTAATGCCTCTTGTAGGGTCGGGCTTTGCCTCTGGAATTTCGAAAGGAGTAAATACTTCTCCGTCGAAACGACTGACCCCTTGCAGCGTACCTATCCAGATGATACCTTTGCTGTCAATTACGATGCTCCAGACACTGTTACTGATTAGGCCATCCTGCTCGGTGAAATTGGTAAACCTATCCCCGTCATATTTGGTAATCCCTCCAGAAGTGCCAAACCAAACATTGCCTTCCTCGTCCTCGACGATTCCCCTTACCGCATGTCCACCGAAGCCTTCATTGATGGAGAAATACTCGAGAGATTCTCCATTGTAGCGGACGACACCATCGCCATTCGTCCCGAGCCATAGATTCCCACTACTATCTTGAAAAATCCTTCGCACGAATTCACTTATTACTGGGGTACGTTGCAGAAAAGCGAGCCCATGATCGTAGTCAGAAAGGTCAACTTCTTCAGCTATTGGGTTGACAGGAATTGGTTCTGAATCAGCAGTGCTGTCTTGTGGCACATCTTGTTTGTCCGGCCCGTTACAGGAGACGACAGAAATAATTATGAAGAGCAGAGGATAGATTTTGATGTAGGAGTACATTTTATTCCTTTGATTTTTGTCCGCTTATATCTAGTTGCGAACTGTCTGCGTAGGCATAACACATAAGAATGCAATTCTATTTCATCGTAGTAGAACTGGGGCTCTATATGAAGAAAGGATTGCTTGTCCGCTCAATGCCGATGGTCGTGGCGGGACCGTGGCCGGTGTAGACCTCGTAGTGGTCGGGCAGGGTGAAGAGGTTGTCGCGGATGTTGCCGAGTTGTTGCTCGTAGGTTTCGGGGGTTGCAGTGCCGCCGACGGAGCCAGCGAAGAGGGCGTCGCCGGAAAAGACGATACCGGGAAAGATGAGGCTGAATCCGACGGGGGTGTGTCCGGAGGTATTGACGACGTAACCTTCGAGGTTTCCGATGGTAACCGTGTCGCCGTGTTTCACGACTTCATCAACGGTGATTCCGCCGGGGCTTGGCGTACAGGAGATGGTGCGGGGATGAAATTGATCGATGGCATCCTGCACGGCATCCGTGTGGTCGCCATGATCGTGCGTGATGAAAATCTTTTTGACGGTCAGGCCGTTCTCTTCGACATACGGCGGGATGCGCCCGTCCCATTCTCCGAGATCGATGATCATCACTTCCTTGGTTTCCGAGCATCCAAAGAGGAATGTGTTCACTTCGATGGGATTGAGCCTGAAATGTTTGAGAATCATTCAATGACTCCTTCCCGATTGGCGTTCTCGAAATTGGCTTGACCTTCCGCGCCGGTGAAATCGGCGCCGGCAACATTGGCCTTGCGGAAAATCGCGCGCGTGATGTCGGCTCCGCGAAAGGTGGCCCGCTGAAAATCCGCGCATCCCGGTCGCGAGTAGTAGAATTGTGCTCCATCAAAGTTTGTTTCGTGGCCCTTGGTGCCTACGAGATTCGAGCGGCGTAAATCGGCTCCGGAGAAATCAGCGTTGGACATATCCGCGTTGCCGAATACAGCGAATTCACACTGCGCCTTCGAAAAATTCGCGCCTGTTAGATCCGCGCCGTCCAGATGAGTGTGATTCGCGTCGCAGCCCGAAAAATTCGCGCCTGACAGATTCGCCCCGGAAAGTTTCGCGCCCTCGAGGTTGATACCGGAGAAATCCTGGTTAGATAGGTCTACTTTGATGAGTGAAGCGTCGGAGAGCTCCGTGCGGGAGAGCGACTCAACGAATCCGGCCTGGTCATCCAGATGCGCCCAACACCTATCGGCTCCCGTCAGTGCCGCGTCATCGCAACCGTCATAGGCACACGCTTCGGCGTCGTAGTGTGTATTCGCCATCAGTGATTGTCTTCTCCGGTGAGTTTGTCTTCAACCCAGTCGCCGTAAAACGCGACTTCTTTGACGGTGAGTTTCAATTCTTCGAAAGTGATCGCCTCTGCAAGGTGGTTATTCACCAGGACCAGCCACGTCTCTCCGTCACGTTTATCGAGCGCCAGGGAACAGTGCGACATTTTATTGTTGTTGGTCAAGGCCCACTCATAACTTGATTCGCTGGCTGGGCCGCAGATCGTCGTAACTCGAATAACGTCCTGTTTGGTGTTGGAAATTGTGGCTTCAATGGAGACCGTCTGCGAACGGCCGTTTTTCGTATTGACGACGACCTCGAAACCCGAATCCGTTTTCGAGACCTCGCGGTTGCCTTTACTTTCGAGCGCCATGACCAGTTTCTCAAGCGACGCCGCGTCATCCACCGGAACAGGCGCGTCAATGCCGATGGCGTTCAACGCTTTAGCAACGGAAGTCTGTACATCGCGGTCCGAATCATTCTTGTGGGCATGCAGCGCGCCAAGTGAATCGTGAACCGCTTTCGCAAGCAGCTCCACGGCATCACGACGGTGTACCCAGCCTGTATCCGGGTCTCCCAAGGATTTGATCGCTCTACGAATATCGTCGCTCATAATTTTCTCCAAATTTTGATTGTAGCAATGTATTCAGGCGTCTGCAACAAGGACGTGCGATTGCTTAACGCAAAGGCGCAAGGGGTGCCGGTGTCGGTGCGTTGGTGAATAAATACCGGTGGCAGTTGTATTTATTCATGAGAGGAGTGATGGATATGTTTAGGAAGAAAGGTTATCGCTCATATGGCGAACCGCTCGTGGAACGTATACGGCGACGGACAGCCAGAAGGGTAAGAAGAGAACAGCGAAAAAGGGGCTTGTGGGCGATAGACGGAACGGCCCTTGGTGAGGTGTACATCGGCGCGGCGATGGTTTGGGTGGTCTCGTTGATTCTCGTGACCATTGACGCGTTATGCGAATCTGTTTGGATGACGATATTTGGGAGATCGCCGAAAAGACCTAAGGCGAAGAAAAACTCGGGCGACAGTGGTGCGAAGTATCAAGTTTCTCTGGCGACCCGACTGCAGCGACGATTGCTCGGCGCGGATGCGTCTCGGGGCTCGATGTCGGGAGGAGCGGGTTATATTCACATCGCGTGGGTTCTGTCTTTTTTGGCAGCAGCCGTACCGGTGGCGTACCTTTTGTACGTCGGTTCTGTGATGCTGGCCCACGGATACTAAGGGCGAAAGGAATGAGAGCTTCACGGTCTAATGGGCGCTAGAACGAAAAACCGCCCGCGTCGTCGTCAAACGAGGCGGGCGGTGAGAATCTAATTGAGCAGTTTGTTAGACGGAGAAACTTTCGCCACAGCCGCAGGTGCTGGAGGCGTTGGGATTCTGGAACACGAATCCTTTTCCTTTGAGGCCTTCTTTGTAGTCGAGTTGAATGCCTTTGAGGTAGATGGTGGATTTTTTGTCCATGTAGAAGTTGACGTCTTCGATGATCAGCACGTTGTCGCCGTCGCGCTTTTTGTCGAAGTCGAGCACGTAGGACAATCCCGAACATCCGCCGCCTTTAACGGCCATGCGTACACCGGTGACGCCCTCGGCTTCGTTTTCCAACAATTTCTTGAGCTCGATTACGGCATCGGATGTCGCGGTAACCAGCGTATTTGGCGTTTGAGTTGCTTCCATCAGTCTGTGTTCCTTTTGTGGT
>JAYGCN010000300.1:0-25347 GCA_046583315.1 Candidatus Hydrogenedentota bacterium | reverse complement strand
CACTCAGAACGCGTTTATTGAACGCTTCAACAGAACCTACAGAGAGGAGGTACTCAGCGCACACCTGTTTCATTCCTTAGAAGAAGTACGCGAAATCACCTGATGGTGGATGATGGACTACAACGAAGAACGCACACATAGTGCCACCAATCGCGTTCCGCCAACGGTCTACAGAAAACAAATTGAACAACAAATAAACCCAGAAAACTCTACTTTAGAACTGTGCCCTTGACAGGGAAGCTTATACCCCGACCACTTTCAAATCATGCGACCCGCGCTACTGGAATGATAAGTCCTTGGATTCCTCGGAATCTTGCCTGTCGGCACGAAGGCGATCTTCCAGGTCCATTTTTCGAGCGTTGAGTTCTTTTTCAAGGGAGACTATTTCGGCTTTCGCCTTCTCAAGCTGCGTCCGCGCATTCAACTCGCGAAGCTCGATCTTGTCTTCACGTTTCAGAATACGAATCTTGTTGAGTTTCTCTGCAACATCTCGCTGTAGCATGACCTCTTTCCGGACGCGCGCTCGATCAGCTTCCCAATGTAGTTTTCGGACACCGTCCAGCTCAATCCTATAGATCCCATCCTCGATACCCTCGGCCTGAAGGTTTTCCAGATGGAGACGAAGCACTTCGCCCTCTTCTCTGTCGACAAGGCGGTCGATAACCATGACACGTTTCTCTATGCTCCCTGGCTCGGCATCCGGTGCATTCGCTCTCCTGTGCCACTCGATGATTGCAGACGCGTCATGGGACGAATGCGCCCGGTCACGTGATGGCTCGCTATCCTTTTCATGGTTGGGGCCATGCAGCGAAAGAACCAGATCGTGCAAGGATTGAATTTGGCTATGCAGTGATTCCTCACCGTGTTCTGAGTCATCCGAGGACACCTCATGTGCACTGGCGCGCTTTTCGGAAAAGGCAAGTGCCGCCACCACCAGGAGCACAACGCAGCCCAGGATGACGTTCCTTTTCTGAAAGGTTTTGAATCGTTTAATCATGTGTAACCTCTCTTTCATTGGTTTTGTGTTTCCGACAATTCCCGGGCCTTGAAAAAACTGTACTGCTCGCGGATATCGTTCCATGAGCAAAATTAATGTGTGTCCGTACGCCGCGTATTCGCTCGGGCGCTAGTGGCGCAGCACCAAGGCATCACAGGCGATTTCATGATCGCGTCGCATGCAGTGAAAACCGTACTACACCAGCGGATTAAACCAGTGGAGGATCTGCACCGTCGTCATCAGCCAATTCAACGCAATGTCGTAACGCCTCACATGCGAAAGTTCGTGCAACAATACAAAACGCAACTCGTCCCTGCTGATTTCCTTGGTCAGTCCAACGGGCAACAGAATTGTCGGTCGTAACCAGCCAACTAGGAACGGCGTACCCATTTTAGGCGTTTCCAGAAGCCGAATGTTGCGGCGAATGTTCAATTCGTTCTTACACTGTCGCAGACGTTCTTGCGCGACTGCATCGGCGAGACGACTGTTGTGTCGGATGCGCCTGAATCGAATCAGGTTGTAAAGCACCAGCAGACTGAACGCCAGAATGCCGACGATCCACACGTCGCTCAGCGTAAACCTTCGAGATGCCGGAGCGACCTCGGCCGACACTGATTGCACAACCGCTGCATCGACAGGAGCGGGGGGGACGGCAGTGAACAGCCTCGCGAAAGGACTCCACGTGGTAGCGAAACTGAAGGGAACGAATAAACACAGAAGTGCCGGTATCCAAAGCCAGTAGCGAACCTGCGCGGGAAACACATTTCGCCCCAGTCGCTGAATCAGCAATACCAGCGCGATGATGACGCTGCCTTTGATGGATAACAGAACGATCTAGGAGAGCAGCGACGGGTCGCCAAGGTCGATGAGACTATTCATGATCCGTCTCCTCATCAAGAATGCGCTTCAGCTCGGCTCTTTCCTCAGGAGTCAACGAGCGCTGCTGCACAAAATGTGCAACCATCGGAGCAAGCGCACCATCGAAGACGCGATTGATGAACAGATCGCTCGCCTGGTCAATGCACTCTTCCTTGGCGATGAGCGGGATGTAGGTGTAGATGCCGCCCTCGGAATCGCGCTCAATGATCCCCTTCTTTTCCAATCGGCTCAGCATCGTGCGAATTGTTTTGGGATGCCACGATTTCGAGTCGGACAGATGTTCAGCCATCTCGTTCACCGTGGCCCGTTTCGCCTGCCAAAGGACATGCATGATATCCCACTCGCTGGGAGATAATTGTTGGTTAGCCATCTGCGCCTCCTAATCTTACAGGTGTAATCTGATCGCATCTTACACTTGTCTTCCCCTACTTTCTGATTCAAAGAGGCCACAAAACCCCTGCTATTAACGACCGTTTACATTGTATCCTCTAATCCACGAGCCAATTCGAACAAATCTCACTCAAAATTCGACCAATCATTTCTGGTATTCTCTCCACTCCAATTACTCCCAATGAAAAGGCATCATGCGAAACCTAAAACACATCACCAGGCGAATTCTTGCCCTCGTACTCCTCCTTCCAATCCTCTCATGCTCACAAGAAAATGCCGAAGGTTCCCAAGAGACACAAGCGCAAATCGTTCCGGCTACCGAAAAACAGAGCCACCAAAACGGCCACGACTGGCCCAGATTTCTCGGCCCAAACAGTAACGCCACCTCACGTGAAACCGGCATCCTTACCGAGTGGCCACCCGAAGGCCCGCCCGTCATCTGGTCGCGTCCGATCGGTGAATCCTACGGCGCACCCGTCGTCTCCCGAGGTCGCCTGCTCATATTTCATCGCGTCGGCAATGAAGAAGTGATCGAATCCATGGACGCGCTCACCGGCTCAGACACGCACTGGAAATTCGGCTACCCAACGGCCTACGTCGATCGCTACGGCTACAACGGCGGCCCACGATCCTCCCCAACCATCGATGGTGACCGAGTCTACACCTACGGTGCCGAAGGCGTGGTCACCTGCCTCGATTTCGAAACCGGAGCGCTTGTTTGGCAACGACACGTCAACGAATTCTACAAAGTCCCTCAAGGTTTCTTTGGCGTCGGTGTAACACCCGTCATCGAAGAAGACCTGATACTGCTCAATATCGGCGGCCCAAACGGTGCAGGCATCGTTGCCTTCAACAAACACACCGGCGAAACCGCCTGGACCGCCAGCGACGACACCGCAAGTTACTCCACTCCAATCGTCGCGACGGTACACGGAGAACGACTCGCCATCTTCCACACCGGAGACGGACTACTCATCGTCGAAGCAAAAACAGGGAAAATTCGTCACCGATATCCTTTCCGATCACGCGTGCGTGAATCCGCCATCGCCGCGACCCCGTTGCTCATCGACGACACAGTATTCCTTTCCGCCACCTACAAAATCGGCGCCGTCGCCCTGAAAATAACTCCCGACAGCCTCATCGAAATGTGGAAAAATGTAGACTCCATGCAAAACCACTGGGCCATGAGCACCTACAAAGACGGCTATCTCTACGGCATGGACGGTCGCCACGAAAGCGGCGCGAACTTTCGCTGCGTCGATTTCAAAACAGGGGAGGTCATCTGGAGCCAACGCGCCAAAGTAGGGCGCGCTTCCTTCATCGTGGCCGACGATCACCTGATTGCGCTCGGCGAACGCGGCCATCTTCTCCTCATCCGAATCACTCCAGACGGTTACCAGGAAGTCGCCCGCGCGCGTGTCCTCGATTACCCCTCCTGGACCCCACCCATCCTCGCCCAAGGCTACCTCTACGTGCGAAACGAAAATACGCTACTCTGCCTCGACCTGCGTAGAAAATAGGTCGCTACCCCGCGACGCCCAGTCGCTCGTGCATGAAGACCGTGCACAACAGAATCATCACGTCCGAATCAATTGCGAAGCGTTGTTCGAGCGGCATGGTTTTCAGTGAATCGGCCAGTTCACGAATCGCAGGGCCATTCAGAAACGGCACCGAGTCGACCACCCTGCTGCGTAACGTGTCCTGAACGAGCATCTCGAGCTTGGGATTGTCCGGCTCAGTCGATGGCGGCGGACTGATGAACGGATGTTTCGGGCGCCGGTATACGGTGTCGGTCAATACATCACGCGCCGCCTCGCGTAACATAAATTTCTCGGTCATGCCACGAATCTTCATGTTGACCGGCGTGCTATTCACGAATTCTCCGACTTTGTGGTCCAGAAATGGCACGCGACCCTCGATCGAATGCGCCATTTCCATGCGATCACCCAATACTGTGAGCACATAATTCGGCAACGACGATTTGACCCAAAGGTAGAGCGCCTGATGCACCGGAGACCGCCCTTCAATACGACCTTTCACGTCGATGCCGCTCAGAAAAAACGAACACCAGTCCTGTCCGTTGTACGAACCAAAGAATTCCTCGTCGAACAACGGCTGCATCCGTTCCAATCGCGAAAACAACGTCCCGAAATAAGAAGGCGGGTGGGGGAGAAGTCGGTTCAGTAGCGCCGAGCCCTCGCCGTCGTATTGCGACATCAGCAATCCCTGAGAAACTTTATTCGCGCTATTCAGTTCGGCCAACATGCGTTCCACATCGGCCGCATCCTGACCGTCGTTGTCGTGCAGCAGCATGTCCTGACGAAAATGCGGATAGCCCGCCAGAATCTCATCCGCCCCTTCACCCGTGAGCACGACTTTGAACCCCGCATCCCGTACCGCACGACTCAGCACGAATTTCGCCACGCTGTGCGCGTTCTGGGAGACGGCTTCCGCATGGTACACCGAATCCGAAAAATTGTCCGCGAGATCACCTTGTCGAATGGGGATGGGAATGAATTCGGCCCCCACTTTCTTCACCATTTCCTCCGCGATAGGACCCTCGTCGTAATCGACATGATCGAAGGTAAGCGTAAACGCACTGATGGGATCCGAGCGATGCGGCGCGGCCAGACCCAACACCGCACACGAATCGAGTCCGCCGCTCAAATAACACCCGACCGGCACATCCGCGCGCAACCGAATGCGCACGGCCTCGTCAAGAATTGCCCGAAATTCCTCGGCATACTCTTCATCCGAAATACCCTGTCGTTCCTCGTCGCGGGTGGGATACTGAACGTCCCAATACTGGATCAGTTGCTGTCCATCACGATCCGCCAACAAGAAATAACCAGGCGGCACGCTGTAAACGCCCTTGAACGGCGTTCGGTCTTCGCGACGCAACCCGATTCCATAATACGCGCACTCCGGATCCCACTGCGCAGGCACCCCGGCGGCAAACAGCGCCTTCATTTCAGAAGCCACGTATAACGCGCCATCGTGCACCGCATAAAAAAGAGGTTTCACACCATAGCGATCACGCACCGCAAGCAATTTGTGCGCGCGCTCATCCCAAATCGTGAACGCATACTCGCCGCGAAGTTCATGCACACACTGCGTACCTAAATCCTCGTAAAGATGCAGCGCGATCTCGCTGTCCGAACGTGTACGCAGTTGGTGACCTTCTAGTTCCAAATCTTTCTGCACCCGCTCGTAATCGTAAAACTCGCCATTCGCGACAATCCAGATCGATTTATCCTCGTTGGGAATCGGTTGGCCGCCCGTCGTGAGATCGATGATGCTCAGTCGCGTATGGCCAAGTGCGGTACGACGATCCGGAGCGATCCAGGTGCCGTGCCCGTCCGGCCCGCGGTGTTCAAGACTGGCGACCGCGGCGTTCAAGCCCACCTGCGACACAGGTCGATCCTGAGAAACAATCGCGACAATTCCGCACATACAACAAACCCTCCGGGAGTTACTCGTTTACCCTTTACGACCTACATACCCGAAGAGATGCGCCGCGACCTTTCGAATCTGAACTTCCTCGGAGCCTTCCGTAATGCGGTAGCGTCGATGATGTCGATAAATGTGCTCGAAAGGCAGGTGACGCGTATACCCCATGCCGCCGTGTGTTTGCATCGCGAGGTCAGCCGTCTGACAGACCAGTCGATTTGCGCGGTAATTCACCATCGCAACCTGATCCGTCACCGCCATGTGATGCTTCTGGTCGAGATGCCAGGCTGTCTTGTAAACAAGATTACGAATCAATTCGTTTTCCGTGTGCGCCTCAGCCAGTGGAAATTGGATCGCCTGTTGCGTCGACAGTGGCTTTCCCCACGTGATTCGTTTGCGTGCGTATTTCACGGACTCGTTAATACAATATTGTGTCGCACCCACGCCCGAGGCCGCCTGACGTATGCGATTTTCATGGAAGAAATGCTGCGCGCACGCAAGCCCTTTTCCTTCCTCATGCACAATCGCGCTCGCCGGTACCCGCACATTGTTCAGCGTCACCTGCGCGTGATCTGTCGGCATGTTGAATGTCCAATGATAAAAATCGATATCGAAGCCTTCAGCATCGGTCGGTACCAAAAATGCCGTGATGCCGTGAGACGATCCCGCTTCACCCGAGGTGCGCGCGAAAATAATGTCATGCGTCGCACTGTGCAGACCGCTATTGAATCGTTTGATGCCGTTGATGATCCAGTCGCCGCCCTGCTTGTGCGCCTCGGTCTCCATATAGGTCGCGTCACTCCCGTGATTGGGTTCCGTCACGCCAAAGGCAATGCGAACTTTACCCGTAAGCATGTCTTCGACCATGTCCTTCTGTTCATCATTTCCCAGATCGCGAATCATTAATACGACCGGAAAATTTCCCACCACGGACGATTCATTCTGGAGATCGTTATGCAGTCCCAGACCCTTCGCCGCCAGATGTTCACGAATGATCGCCATGCCCAGGTTCGTTCCATCCGACCCGCCCAATTCCTTCGGCAATACATAACGAAAATGTCCCGCCGCATCCGCAATTTTACGCATCTCTCGCAGCAGTTCTTCCCATTCTTGCGTGGGTACGCCGCCATTATCCCAATCCGTACGTGCGTGTTCGCGACGGTAATCGAAGAATTGAATGTTTTCCTCTTCGAGCGGCTTGATCTCCCGTTCAATAAATTCGTCGAGATCCTTGAGCTTCTGCTGAATATCTTCGGGTATCGTGAAATCCATGTTACCTCCGGTCTAATTCTATAAACTGAGCCAAATTCCCAGTATCCATAGCCATTGAGACGCTCCTGCTGAGACTACCTGATCAATCGGATAGCGATCAACGCGGGAAGTACAAGACAAATGCATCGCCACCTCTATTGTGTTTCGGACCTGCGCGTGCTATTTTCGACCCAAGCCGCGCTCAACCTAAATCTTGCCGGGAAGCAAAAATTGCGGAAAAAATATCAGGAAATAGGCCACATAAGTTTGATACGACTTAGCACCGCGCTAATGCTGGCGGGTTTGAGCACAACGTGTTCGTCCGCACAAAACTCGACCCTTACGGAATCCGACGGGCTAGTTGTCACCGATGACTGGCCGACTTTCCTGGGGCCACTTCGAAACGGCGTTTCCCGCGAAACAGAATTCCTGACCGACTGGCCCGCAGACGGGCCACCCATCCTCTGGGAACGACCCATCGGCGAGGGTTACGGTGCTCCCGTGGTCGCCGAAGGCAAACTCATCCTCTTTCATCGTGTTGACGACCAGGAAATCATTGAATGCGTAAACGCCGAGGACGCATCGCAGGTTTTCTGGAAACAGCAATATCCGACCAACTACGTCGACGACTACGGCAGCAACAACGGTCCGCGATCATCACCCACCATTGACGGCGACCGTGTTTACACCTTCGGCGCGGAAGGCGTGCTCACCTGCCTGAATCTGGACTCGGGAGAGGTACTCTGGCAGCGACCTGTGAACGCAGAGTACAAGGTACCCAAAGGTTTCTTTGGCACCGGGACCGCTCCGGTCATCGAAGAGAACCTTCTTATACTAAATGTCGGTGGCCCAAACGGAGCAGGCGTCGTCGCCTTCGACAAACACACGGGCAAGACCATCTGGAAAACAAGCAACCATCACGCAAGTTATTCAACGCCAACCGTCGCGACCGTTCACGGCGAACGTCTCGCCATCTTCCACACCGGTGATGGACTGCTCACTGTCGAAGTAAAGACCGGCAAAGTCCGTCACGAATACCCCTTTCGCTCACCCATGCAAGCCTCCGCCATAGCCGCAACACCCGTGCTGGTAGACGACATCGTTTTTCTGTCCGGCTCCTACGAAATTGGCGCGGTCGCGTTAAAGTTGAATCCTGATAACGTCGAAGTCATC
The DNA here is from genome assembly GCA_046583315.1 of Candidatus Hydrogenedentota bacterium. GTDB lineage: Bacteria > Hydrogenedentota > Hydrogenedentia > Hydrogenedentales > DTSJ01. The sequence goes on along the minus strand of JAYGCN010000300.1, from coordinate 17,207 downwards.
TGGAAAGATATAGATGCCATGCAAAACCACTGGGCGACCAGCATTTACCACGAGGGATTTCTCTACGGCGTAAACGGTCGACACGAACGCGGATCGAAACTGCGTTGCATCGAATTTGAGACCGGGAAAGTCGTGTGGACCGCCGACAAAGGTCTAAGCCGCGCTTCCTTCATCATGGTCGACGGAAAATTCATCGCGATTGACGAACGCGGTACGCTCGCGCTGATCGAAGTGAGTCCCGCAGGATATTCAGTTACCGCCAGCGCCCGCGTTTTACGACACTACGTTCGTACTCCGCCCGTTCTCGCGCATGGATTGGTCTACGTGCGTAGCGAAAAGGAACTCAAATGCATCGATCTGCGAGAAGGACAATGACGCACCCATGAAACCCGTCACCTGCATTGCATTCGTTGCCGTTCTCGCTTGCACGTTCAACACATCGGCTCAACAGACTGAAGTTGCACAAAAAAACGAGCAGCAACAGCAACTAGAACGCGCACTCGAATCGCTGAATACCGTCATTTCAGATGTCCCTTCCCGTCACCACCATGATCGCGCAGAAATTCTGTTCCGCCTCGGTCGTTTTGAAGAAGCGATCAAAGACTACGACACATCCATCCAATTCAAATGGCCCCACGACGATAATTCTTGCTGGGAACGAGGATTGGCCCAATACTACGCAGGCGATTTTCAAGCAGGTGCAGAACAGTTCGTGCGGTATCATCGCGTCGGCGCGCTCGACATCGAAAACGGAATATGGCGCTTCCTGTGCATCGCCGAAGCCGAAGGAATCGAAAAGGCGCGGGCGATGATTTTGCATTATCCGCGAAAGATGCGCAACCCCTTCCCTTCGCTGCTGGATCTCTATTTGGGTGAAGGAAAATCCGAGGCGGTTCTCGAAGAAGCAAATCGCGACGTGACCTCTGAGGAGGAACGCACAACAAACGCCTTCAACGCCCACTATTATCTGGCCAAATACTACGACATCACCGATCAAACAACATTGGCGCGCACGCATATACAAAAAGCGTTGGAATATAGAATCCCGCACTTCATGTACGCCTGCGCACAAATAGATGCAGAACGATTGCAGGTCGCCAACAACGAGTAGCCTATATTACGGTAGACTCAACGCGATCAGGCTCGCCGGGCTACGACCGCCGCCCGTTGCGACCACGATATACTGTCTGCCGTCAGCCTCATAGGTCATTGGCGTTCCGGCAGGGGAGGACTCCAGCGTCGTTTCCCACACCGTCTCACCCGTCTTTTTGTTGATCGCCCTAAAATTCGGATCTTGCGTGCCACGATTTGTGACAAACAGAAGTGATTTTGTCAGTACCGTTGAGCCTGCACCACGACCGCCCATCGGCGGCAGATTCAAATCTTTAATCGCAGGATTGTCGATCGGTCCATCACCAATCGGAATGACCCATTCATGTTCGCCCGTGTTCAAATTGATCGCCGTCACATGAGAATACGGCGGCTTGAATAGCGGCAAGCCTTCCGGCCCCTGCGGTCCACGACCCAGTTTGGCGATATAATCAAAGTTCGAGCGAGCCGCATCCGGTTTGACGAGTCCATACGTGCTGATCGAATTGTTCGAAGATGGAATGTAAGCCATGTTTGTATCCGGATCGACCGACAGTCCCTGCCAGTTTCCGCCGCCACCCCAGCCCGGATGAACAATCGTCATTTTCGCATCACCCTCAAGCACCAACGGCGGCGTATAGACCGGACCGTAATTGTATTCCTTGAGAATTTCCAGCGCCTGCGCGCGAAGTTCAGGCGTGAAATCAATCAGCATGTCTTCCGTCGAACCCATAGGCGTGTAAGGAGCCGGCTTCGTCGGGAACGGTTGCGTCGCGGCAGTTTCTTCACCCGGAGCCGTAGTCTGCGGAACAGGACGCTCTTCAATAGGCCATACCGGTTTCCCATTTGTGCGATCCAGCACCCACAAGAAGCCCTGCTTCGTTCCCTGAGCCAAGGCTTTGATTTCTTTGCCGTCTACCGTGATATCGATCAGCGCCGGGGCCATCGGTAAATCCCAATCCCATACGCCATGATGCACATGTTGGAAATACCACACCAATTTACCCGTGCGCGACTCCACGCAGACCAGGCTCTCCGCGAAGAGACCGTCGCCCTTGCGATGCCCACCGTAAAAATCATTCGTCGGCGTGCCGAAAGGAAGATAGACCAGTCCCAACTCTTCATCCGCAGACATATGCGTCCACACATTCGCGTTACCTGTATACTCCGCCGATCCATCCTTCCAGGTGTCGTAACCGACTTCACCTTTTTCCGGCGGATTATGGAACGTCCATATAAGTTCGCCCGTGCGCACATCAAATCCGCGCACATCACCGGGAATCATCGCCTTGAGTGTCGGGCGATCATTCAGCCCCGCGCCGATCACGATAACATCATTCGCAATTGTCGCAGGCGATATCGAGAAAATGTTGCGCCGACTATTTTTCCGTCGCAACGTTTCAAGCAGATCGATTTTGCCACCGTCCCCGAAGCCCTGAATCAATTTCCCCGTTTTCGCGTCAATCGCATAAAGATTCGCGCGATTCGTACCAAGAATAATACGTCCGTTTCCTTCATCATCTTCCCAATACGCCAGACCGCGTGCGTTAAACCCGAGATTCCCCGGACGTGGACCTTCCCATACCTTTGGATCAAACTGCCAAATGGTCTCGCCCGTCGCAGGGTTAATGGCGCTGACGATCGCGTAGGTCGTGTTCACATACATCACGCCATTCACCACCAACGGAGTCACTTTGTACCCGCCCGGTGCCTTGCTCGGATTCGCTTTGGCAATTGGATTGTCCGGAGAGTTCCACGTCCACGCGACTTCAAGCTGTCCAACGTTACCCGCGTTAATCTGGTCCAGCGCTGAATACTTCGTGCTACCTTTGTCCCCGCTATAAGCCGCCCATTCCTTATTCGCCGCGCCACCTTGCGAAGACGCCTGCAAGGGGACGAGTATCGTCAAGGCGAGTAGCCCAAATATCCGAGTTGTGTAATGCTTTGATGTAGCGGTCATTGATCCGTTCTCCGTGAATAACAAAAAATCGAAGAGGTACCCTAACATACCAATCTGGATAGTTCCATCCACGTTGAACTTGCCGAAGAGCAAAAACTCGAAAAACAATTACGTGCCCCAATTCTCCGCCACCCCTACGCCATTGACGTGCTCCACCACCGAGCCCACTTTTCCTCGTGATTGTACTTCGTGCGCCCAGTCAAGCCATGCAGTGACATTTCGGGTGGATTGTGGTACTTTGGACATTGACTTGAAAAGACCCTAATTTGGAGCTACGGCGTGAGAAATTATCTGTGTGTCTTACTTGGATTGTTGTTCATTTTGCCGACTGTTTTCGCGCAGCAGGTGCTCGTGGAGGCGGAAAGTTTTGAGTCGTGGGGCGGGTGGAAGTTGGATACGCAGTCGATTGAGGTGATGGGTTCGCCCTACATGATTGCCCATGGCTTGGGCACGCCGGTCGCCGACGCGACAACAACGGTGACCTTTCCTGAGCCGGGTACGTATCGGGTATTCGCGCGCACAAAAGACTGGGTCGCGCGATGGGACGCCAAGGGGCAGCCCGGTCGGTTTCAGATCCTGGTGGATGGAAAAGCGGTGAGCGAAACCTTTGGAACGAAGGGGAAAGACTGGTTCTGGCATGACGGCGGTACCGTAAACATTTCGGATTCCAAGGCAACGATATCGCTTCGGGATCTGACGGGCTTCGCCGGGCGCTGCGATGCAATCTACTTTGTGAAGGATGGTGAGGAACCGCCGAACGAATCGGGAATATTGTCGGAATGGCGATTGGATTTGCTGGGATTGAGTGAGAATCCGATTGAACAGGGAAATTATGACTTCGTTGTGATTGGGGGTGGGTATGCGGGTATGGGCGCAGCGATTTCTGCCTCGCGGATGGGCTTGCGTGTTGCGCTGATACAAAATCGAGGCGTGTTGGGGGGCAATGGGTCGAGTGAGATTCGGGTCTGGGCCAATGGTGAGGTGCGGCGCGGGAAGTATCCGAGGCTCGGTGAAATCGTGGAGGAGTTTACCGATCACGCCTCGAAGTCACCGGGATCCTATGAGGAATTTGAGGACGATAAGAAGGAAGCGATCGTTCGTGCAGAGCAGAATATTGATCTGTTCTTGAATCATCATGCCTATGAAGTGGAGACGGAGAACAATCGCATCGTGGCGGTGTACGCCTTTGATACGCGCACCAGTGAGCGGCGACGTTTTGCGGGGAAGCTGTTCTCTGATTGCACGGGGCATGGCACGATCGGTTTCCTGGCTGGTGCGGATTGGGACATGACGCCTGACCAGCGGATGGGCATGAGCAACATGTGGGCGTGGGATGAGGCGGAGTCGCCGCGTGAGTTTCCTGAAACGCCGTGGGCACTTCAGTTGGAGATGGGTCAGTTTCCGTACCCGCAAAATCATCATGGCCAGTGGTTCTGGGAGAGCGGCTTTGATATGGACCCGATTGGCGATGCCGAGGGAATTCGGGATGGCAATTTCCGCGCGGTCTATGGTGCCTTCAGCGCGATGAAGCATGGGCGTGATGCAGAGAAACATAAGGCCGCGTATTTGACGTGGATGGCGTATATCGGGGGGACGCGTGAGTCGCGTCGGTTAATCGGGGATGTGCTACTGACGCGCGATGATATTGTGGGGAAAAAGGATTTTTCGGACGGCTGTGTGGCGACGACATGGTCGATAGATTTGCATTATCCGAAGAAACAGTATGCGCAATACGCACCGGACAATCCGTTTATTGCGGTCGCCGTGCAGGATGAGTTGTTGGATCGTCAGTTTGGATATCCAGTGCCATACCGCACCTTCTACTCGCGCAACATTGACAATTTATTTATGGCAGGACGGAACATCAGCGTGACGCATGAAGCATTGGGTACCACGCGCGTAATGCGGACCTGCGGGATGATGGGCGAGGTTGTCGGACGGGCCGCGAGTATCGCCGTGTTGGAGAGTTGCACGCCGCGGGAGGTGTATACCAAGTATTGGAGCAGTCTGGATGCGTTGATGCGACTGCCAGGTAAGGCGCGGCGGGCGACATTGGATGATGTGATTGTGATTCCGGATGATGCGATGAAGTTGGCATCGACGCATGGGGTGATCAGTGGTTTTGATCCCGCAGAGATGGACGGCATTGTCGTGGATGACCGGGACGCGGTGAGAACAGGAAAATGGTCGCCGGGGAGCAGCCTGAAGGGTTATTTCGCGTTTGGATATTTGTACGCGAGTGCGAATTCGGGTGCCACGATTCGCTTTAATGTGGAGGTGCCGGAGTCGGGCCGCTATGAAGTACGAATCGCCTATCAGCCGCACGACAATCGGGGTAGTACGGTACCCATTCGGATCGTGGTCGATGGTGTTTCCCAGGAGTTTCGAGTGGATATGCGGAAAAAGGCTCCCATGAAATATGGTTTGTATCCGTTGACTTCGCTGGAATTGACGAAGGGGCATGAAGTCAGCATCGTATTGGGTACGAAGGATGCCGGCGGGATCGTTCACGCGGACGCGGTGAGTCTTGCGCGGGTGAATTGATGGTGCACAGTTCAGGGACCCGGAAGCATCGAAGACGCGGTATCCAAGGTCTCCGAATCGTGTTGGTGATCAGCGTGCTACTGCTCATCCATCTTCGCTTCGACCAGATGAGCGCCGAACATCGCGTCGACGGCATGAAGGAAGTATCGCTGGAAACCATTCGGAAATTTCTCCCCGAAGCGGAGACCGTGGCGAGCGACGGAACGGGTTCACTCTTGGATGCTTCGGGCGAGACGGTGGGCTACGCCATGCAAACCTCCCCGGAAGCAGACGGCATCATCGGATTTTCGGGTCCAACGAACGTGTTGCTTGTGTTTAACGATGACTGGCGACTCCTGGGGCTCAAAATTTTGGAGAGCGGGGATACGCCTTCACATGTTGACCAAATACGTCGGGATACGAAGTTTCTACGTCACTTCAAAGGCAAATCAAATAAGGAATTGGCAACGCAATGGACCGTTGATGGTACATCCGGGGCGACGCTGACCGCACTCGCGATTCAAAAATCGATTGTGCGAGAACTGGGCGGGCGAAAAGGGATCGTTATGAATCTCTCCCCACCGACGCTGAACGCAGTACGCAAACTTTTTCCCGATGCCGACCAAATTGTAAAGCGAAGGCCCTCGGAATTTGCCTGGACCGTTAGGAATGCGTCGGGGAAATCACTCGGGACTGTTCTGAGTACGATGTCCGCTTCTCAACTCCAATCCAGCGCTATTGGATACCAGGGACCGACCGATACGCTCATTGGATTGAATCTCGAAGGTCGTGTTGTCGGAATTGTGCCGGACAGGACCTATGACAATGAGGAGTTCGTTTATTACGTGCGCATGGATGACTATTTCTTGAGCCTGTTCAATGGAAGTACCATTGATGAACTCACGGAGCTGGACCTGAAGGAGGCGGGTATTGAAGGTGTCTCGGGGGCTACGAAAACAAGTATGGCGATGGCCCGAGAAGTCATTCGCGCCGCGCGAGCCGAGCAGCTGTACGTCGCGGGGGCACATGATAACCGATATTCTTACGCCAAAAATTTTCTGATCGACATGGGCACGCTTGCACTTGTTTTCCTGGCACTTATCGTCGCGATGACCCGACTCCGCAGTCGGCGCATTGGTCGCATCGTGCTGCCTGCGTTCATGGTCGCTTATCTCGGCTATTTCAATGGAGACATGGTCTCGCTGGCCTTGATCGCAGGCTGGGCTCGACACGGGCTTCCCTTCCTGGATATCGGTTTGCTGGTTCTGTGCGCGGTAGCATTCGTGCTGCCGATGGTCACACGTCACAATGTCTACTGTCATCACATTTGCCCACACGGTGCGTTGCAACAACTCTTGAGACGAGTAACAAAACGTCGCTATCGTTTGAATCGTCGGCTCGCGAGTCTACTTTCGTACATCCCGGGTAGTTTGCTCGCGGTATGTGTTCTCATTGCGATGTCGTCTACGAAATTCAGTCTGGTAAATCTTGAGGCCTTCGATGCATGGATTTTTCAGGTGGCGGGTTGGGCAACGATGACGATCGCGATTGTGGGATTGGTGGCCTCGTTGTTTGTACCCATGGCGTATTGCCGCTATGGATGTCCGACCGGATTTTTGTTGAACTTCTTGCGATTGAATGCGCGAAGTGACAAATGGAGCCGGGTCGACTGGGCGGCGCTCGGGCTTGCAGGCGTTTCGCTCGGGCTATGGTACCTTGTCTGAGCACCCCTTTCGAAGTTCCGATAAGAAATGAGTAGCAATTTTGCCAGAACCGCATGGTCTTCCGGTAAACACGACCAGGTTCGCGACCATTCGTGATGATAACGCCGCCAGCCAGTAGTGTCACTCGACACCAAAATCGCGTCTCGATTGACAACCTTCGATCATTGTCGTACTATCAAACGCTATTCGTTAGAAATATAGCCTGGTATCTGATGCCTCCAAAAAAGGAACGATGTATGCCTAGCGCCATGAGTTTCTTCGTGCGAATTTTCTCAATGGTACTAATCGTCGGTACCACGTTTCTTGCTATAGAATCGGCAGACGCGGGAGAAGCAGCGATTGAGGCTCGCGTATTCAAAAGTGCGACCGGAGACACAATGCCCTATCGCATTTTCATACCGGCCGATTACGATCCGAAAGAAAAATACCCATTGGCCCTGTGTCTTCATGGGGCTGGCGGACGAGGAAAAGATAATATGAGCCGGGGAACCGAAGCCTTCAACGTGTTATCATCGCCGGAAGTACAGCGAGAATACCCATCAATCCTGGTCACCCCGCAATGTCCAGAAAATGCCAATTGGAGCAGTCGCCCGACCGACTCAACCGTCAGGTATATTGACTTCGTGCTCGAAGTGCTTGATAATCTTGAAAAAGAATTCAGCATCGATCATTCCCGTCTTTATGTCACCGGCCAGTCAATGGGCGGATACGGGACATGGGCTGCGATCACGACCAAGCCGAACCGTTTCGCGGCAGCCGTACCCGTTTGTGGCGGCGGTAATTCAGGCGCGGTAAAAGAAATCGTCCACCTGCCTAGCTGGGTTTTTCATGGCGAAAAAGACAAAGTTGTCCCCACCCAGAAATCCAGGGAGATGGTTGCCGCGCTCAAGAAAGAGGGCAGCACAGTAATATATACTGAGTATCCAGGTATGGGTCACGCCTCATGGATTCCGGCCTGGAAAGAAACGGACCTCATCCCGTGGCTCTTCAAACAAGAGAACAAGTCCGGTGCAGATCGAGGAAAGTAAGCGATGTCGCCGTGCAAGTCATATCGTCAGAACCGTATAAGGAGTTCGCACATAATGTTTATCAGGTCGGAAAAAATCTTGATAGGTTTGCTGAGTCTAGGGGTATCTGCGAGTGGTCTTGCCCAGGACGAAGCGGATCGAAAGCCGCTGTTCGGTGAACTGCACATTCACACGGCTTTTTCCTTTGACGCCTACGCCTTTAACACACGTGCTACGCCGGACGATGCCTACAACTTTGCCAAGGGCAAGCCGCTAAAACACCCGCTCGGCAAGACCTTTCAATTGGAGCGGCCCCTCGATTTTATGGCCGTGACGGACCATGGCGTCTTTATGGGCGTTATTTCCAAAATGGCGGATGAGAACCATCCGCTATCTAAACATCCGATTGCCACAAAAATAAACAGCGCTGATCCGAGTGTGCGTAGTTCCGCGTTCAGTGAGATTGTAGCCCAGGCTCGCAGTAACGATACGAGTGGGCCCATGTACGACCCGAGCATCCTACGCGATACGTGGGATGAAGTCATTGCTTCGGCGAACCGGCATTACGAACCAGGAAAATTCACGACCTTCATCGGCTACGAATGGTCCACTTCCGACAACGGCATGAACATGCATCGAAATGTAATCTTCAAAGGTGATTCTGCACCCGTTCCGTTTACGCGGGTAGATTCCCAAAAACCCGAAGATCTTTGGATGTGGATGGACGGTATTCGGGTAGACGGTTACGAAGCGCTGGCCATTCCGCACAATTCCAACAAGTCGGACGGACGCATGTTCGAACGCGAGACCAGTTGGGACACGCCCTTCTCAAGGGCCTACGCCGATCAACGCAATCGGAATGAGCCGCTGGTTGAGGTGACGCAGGTCAAAGGGACCTCGGAAACCCACCCGATCCTCAGTCCCAACGACGAGTTTGCGGACTTCGAGATCGACGGACAGCGCGTCGCATCGCCCATCAGAATCACAAAGTTCGCGGGCAGCTACGTGCGTGATGCCTATCGAATCGGCCTTGAGTTCCAGGACACGAAAGGCTTCAACCCCTACCGATTCGGCCTCATGGGTTCGACCGACAGCCACACAGGCATTACGCCGCTGACCGAAAAGAACTACTCGGGAAAACTCGGTACGTTGGACGGCTCGCCCGAAGTACGCATCGCTGGACCGCGGAACAGAATGGAATACGGCGCCTCTGGACTCGCCGGCGTCTGGTCAAAAGAAAATACACGCGAGAGCATCTACGAATCACTCAGGCGAAAAGAGACCTGGGGCACCTCCGGTCCTCGTATTATCGTACGTTTCTTTGGAGGCTTTGATATGAAGGATGTCACGCCAGGAGCCGAGGGTTGGATCGAGGCGGCGTATAGCAAGGGTGTGTCGATGGGGGGAGCGCTGAAGGCGTCGGATGAAAACGGCGCTCCCAGTTTTGCCGTATGGGCAATCAAAGATCCGGAGAGCGCGAATCTCGATCGAATACAAATCGTCAAAGGATGGTCGCAAGACGGGAAGAGTCAAGAAAAAGTGTACGACGTGTGCTGGTCAGACAACCGCGTGCTGGATTCGGGTACAGGGAAACTCCCACCAGTAGGCAACACCGTCAATCTCAAGACGGCGGAATATTCCAACTCGATTGGGTCCGTCGAACTTATGGCAAATTGGCAGGACCCGGACTTCAATGCGGACCAAAACGCATTCTACTACCTGCGCGTTCTCGAAATCCCCACGCCGCGCTGGAACCTGTACGATGAGGTCGAATTGGGCAAACCATTTCCCTCCGATGTACCGCGGACGCTACAGGAGCGGGCTTACACCTCACCCATTTGGTATGATCGATGACCGCCCGCTGCTGGGATGGCCAATACGTCTGTAGAACGATTTAGTCCAGAACAGATTAATGAAAATAGGAGAGGCGATTTGAGCGAAGAACGGTCATGTCTGGTAATCGGAGCGGGGGATGCTACGGGAGCCGCCATAGCGCGTGCCTTCGCGAAGGAAGGACTCATTACTTGTATTACCCGTCGAGAGCGTCACGCCGACGAACTGGAACGACTTGCCCAGAGCATTCGTGATGACGGACATAAGGCGGTCGCCATGCCTTCGGATGCGCGCGAAGAAGATGCAATGATCGCACTCGTCGAGAAAATCGAATCCGATATCGCGCCCATTGAAGTCGCCGTTTTCAATATCGGAGCGAACGTGCAGTTTTCGATTACCGAGACGACCAGCCGCGTGTATCGCAAGGTCTGGGAGATGGGATGTTTCGCCGGTTTTCTCATGGGGCGCGAAGTGGCAAAACGCATGATTGAACGCGAACACGGCACAATTCTGTTTACGGGCGCAACGTCCTCCACCCGTGGACGATCAGGATTTGCTGCCTTTGCGGGTGCGAAACACGGGTTGCGGGCGCTTTCGCAATCCATGGCGCGCGAACTTGGACCGAAGAATATACACGTAGCCCATGTCGTGATCGATGGCGCGATCGACTCCGACTTCATCCGGGAACGGCTTCCCGACGCGGACCAACGTCGGGAAGAGGACGCCATTTTGAACCCGGATCACATCGCTCAAAACTACGTGGCACTGCACAAGCAGCCGCGCACGGCCTGGACACATGAAATAGACCTAAGACCCTGGAAAGAACCCTGGTAGGAGACCCAACAATGCCTGTAACTGTAGACTTTATTTTTGATTTTGCAAGCCCCAATGCGTACTTCACGCATCGCGTCATTCCGGAAATCGAGGAGCGAACGGGCGCTACATTCAACTATATCCCTTGCCTGTTGGGAGGGATATTCAAGGCGACCGGAAACCTGGCACCCATGATTGCGTTTGCTGATATCAAGGGCAAACTCGACTACGATCGATTGGAGACGGCGCGGTTCATTGCAAAGCATAAGCTCGACAAGTTCGTCTTCAATCCACACTTTCCGGTCAACTCACTACTCCTGGTGCGTGGAGCGATCGCGGCTGAAATAGATGGGCGCCTGGCCGAATACATCGAGGCCGGTACCTGTGCAATGTGGGAGCAAGGCCTCAAAATGGATGACCCCGAGGTGTATGTGGACGCCATGACAAAGGCCGGTTTCGATGGAGCCGAACTCCTCGAACGAACGAAGGATGACGCCGTCAAAGCGAAATTGATAGACAACACCACGAAGGCTGTGGAACGCGGCACCTTCGGCATCCCTACTTTTTTTGTCGGCGACGAAATGTTTTTCGGAAAAGAACGGCTTGGCCAGATCGAAGAAGAAATTCTTAAGCAATCCTAGATTCACAACCAATTTGTTTTCTAATTGAGATTCTTATGATCGATTTATACACAGCACCTACTCCAAACGGGCATAAAATTTCCTGCACCTTGGAAGAATTGGCACTGGACTATGAGGTCAAACCTGTCAATCTTGCAAAGGGTGAGCAGAAGGAGCCCGGGTATCGCGCGCTAAATCCGAACGGCCGAATTCCAACCATCATCGATCATGACAACGACGACTTTGTCGTGTTTGAATCGGGTGCCATCATGATTTACCTTGCGGAAAAAACTGGCAAGCTCATGCCGACCGATGAAAAGGGACGCTCCAGGGTGATTCAGTGGCTCATGTTTCAGATGGCGGGCATCGGCCCCATGATGGGACAGGCAAACGTCTTCGCCCGCTATTTCCCGGAAAAGATTCAACCTGCAATCGATCGCTACCAAAACGAAAGTCGCCGACTCTTCGAAGTGCTCGATACGCGACTGGGTCAAAGCGAGTGGCTGGCCGATGACTATTCCATCGCCGACATCGCCAACTGGTGTTGGGTGCGCACCTACAAGTGGTCGGGGGTATCCCGCGACGGTTTGGAAAATCTCGATCGCTGGATGACAGCCATGAAGGAACGACCCGCCCTGCAATGCGGCATTAACGTACCGGTTGCATCCAAGAGCCTGGTCGACGACAAAGAGGGTGCCGAAGAATTCATTAGGAATGCCCGGAAATCAGTGCAGACCTAAGTAAACAGTTGCAGAACACCCGTGCCTTCCAAAACCCTGTCAACCCGCGTGCGATCATTATCGCTTAACTCGCCGTACGTCTCACGAAGCCACATCAGACATTTCGCCTGATAGGTAAACGGCGCCTGTTCCCACGGCTGGCTATCCAGCTCCATTTCGAGTTTTTCTGCCTTCGCCATCACAGCCTTCGCGTTACCAACCAGATACGGCGCATAGAGTCGACCGATTTCGTTCAGAATTTCTTTCAACGTCTCCGGCAGGTTGTCTACATCAATCCAATCATCCTCCTCCACGAGATAGCCCGATAAATCTTCGACGATTTCCACCCACGCGTATACGCGAGGACACTCATCGAGGATGATTTTTTGCGGCGTCGGGTCGAAAAGCGCAAGACAGGTCAACTGACCGTAGAAGGCGAAGTCGCACGAGCTCGGACGTTCACCCAGGAGAAACGGATAGTCCGTGAAATGTTTGTCGAGCATATGGATGAGACGTTGGAAGCTGGCCTCGATGACTGGTTTTGTCGTTTCATTTGAACCGACGTAGGACAAGCGCCCAATCTGCCGTTCGCAAATATACTTGTTCATCGCCTGCACTTCGTCTTCGGGCATGTTCACACCGCCCCAGCGCGGGAGAATCTGCCCCGCTTTTTCGATGTCCGCATCATAGTACCGGCGATAATGGAACATGGCCTTGGTCAGCCATTCATCCGCATAGTCTTCCAGCAGCATATTGATAAACGCAAGCGCTGGATCCGAAGGAATTACGGAGCGCCCTTCATATTCCTTTTCAAATTTGCGAATGAGCGGGCTGGAATCCGTCACGGCAATGGCGTCGCCATCCTCATTGGTAAAATAGAATGTAGGCAACAAGGGGACTTTCGCGTCGGGACGGGTTTTGCGATGCTTGTCGTCTGCACTGGGCACCGAACGCGATTGCCGTTCAAAGCGATATGGAATCTGCCGATATCGCATCGTCGCCAACATCTTTCGCGTATAGGGCGATCCCGGCGCGCCCATTACTTCCTGAATTACTCTCTCTTCAGCCATTGTTCGTAATCTCCTGTATGCATCCAATTCTCACCGTCGTCTTCATTGCAATGATACTTCCAATAAATCAGAAGCCAAGTAGATCCAAAATTTTTTCGCCCACGCGCCTGTTTTCCCCTTCGAAGGGATAGTTATGAATGTAAAGCACCGGATTAAAATTCAGCTCCAGGATCGAATAGTTGTCCTCTTGCTCGGGACGCGGCAGAATCAGGTCAACGCCGCAAACACGCGCGCCAACACATCGTGCAGCCTCTTCGGCGATGCGCTCGTAGAAATCGTCTACACGATCAGTCGCATCGATAGAGTCGCCCCCCGTGCTGATATTCGAGTTGCGTCGCAGATACACCGTTTCGCCTTCCGACGCAATCGATGCGGCATCGTAGCCGTAGTCATCGCGCAGTACGCCCAGTTCCGTGTCGCCCAAATCAATTTTTTCCAATGGCGTAACATACCCTGTGCCTCGTCTCGGATCCCGATTCTTGTCCTCCACAAGTTTGCCGATGCTGGAAACACCGTCTCCGACGACGTTTGCCGCGACTCTCCGACAGACAGCAATCGCTTTAAAACCAACAACCAAAAATCTGTATTCGTCTCCCGGAATGAATTCCTCCACAATAACCGTTTCCGAAAGTGACAACGCATCGAGAATTGCCGTCTCCAGACCGGATTGTGGGGTTCGCGCATCGGCAATCGTAATCCCAATTCCGAAATTCGTCGTAGCAGGCTTGATCACCAGCTTATTCCAGGACACGGAGCGGCAAAACTTCAGCGCGTGTTCAACGGTATCAAACGTCATGCCCTCCGGCACAACCAGACCTTTCTCTCGCAGTATCTGATTACAGACCGTCTTGTTCTCCATAACCAGAAACGCGACATAGCTGTCCTTCGACGTCTTCGTCGCCTGCTTCACGTACTCGATGGTGCCGTCCTTTTCGAGCCTCAGAAAACTACTCTTCCTGTCAAGAACACTCACCTCGATTCCGCGATTCCGCGCGTCGCGGATAATGATCTGGGTGGAGAGTTCCAGATCGTCATACCCTTCTAATGAAAAGTCGCTATCGCTCAAAGTCGCCTTCTTCCAGAGGTTCGCCTCCACATTTGGAGGGTCGTTGCAAGGGTTAGTATAGCGTTGGGTTGACCCACACTCAATTCGAAATCCTCCTCCATGACTCGCTGTCGCCCGCTCCGTGTCGGATTGCGATTCGTTGGCGAAATGGCATACTATTGAGAGCTTAGTTATCGAAATCATATAAAGGAGTTATTGATGTTTCCACAAGTGGTCGATTTGAAAGAGGAAGGGGAGGACTTCTACGCCTATCTGAAGACACTGACCGACGATCAGTGGACCGTTCATACCCCCTTCAAGAATCTCACCGTAAACCAGGTCGTGCAGCATCTTCATGGTTCCGACTTCGCCGCCGTTTACTCCCTCAAAGATCCCCAGGGATTTCGAGATACGATAGCCGAACGTGCAAAAGATGTGGACCCCATGGGCGGCACTCTTAAAGGGACGGAACTGATGGAGATGTGGTGGAAATACTTCAGCGAAATGTGCGAACTGATGGGGAATCTAGAGCCGGATGCACGCGTGCCATGGTTCGGGCCTGACATGGGCATTCGCATGTTTACCACCGCGCGGCAAATGGAAACATGGGCCCACGCGCAAGATATTTACGATGAATTCGATGACGTTCGTAACAACACCGATCGCATTAGAAATATCGTCGTTCTTGGCGTGAAAACCTTCGGTTGGACCTTCGTGAATCGAAAAATGGATGTGCCCGCCGATATGCCCTACGTCAAACTGACGGCCCCCTCCGGAGAACTCTGGGAATTCGGAACGCCGAACGATACAGATTATGTCGAAGGCTCTGCGGTCGAATTTGCACACGTTGCGACACAGGGAAGAAACATCGGCGATGTCCATCTAAAGGTTGTAGGAGAAACCGCGACCCAGTGGATGTCCATCGCCCAATGTTTCGCCGGGCCCGCAAAAGACCCGCCAGCTGTAGGTATTCGAAATTGCAAAGGGTATCTGGAGCAATAGCGCGGCGACCCCCGAGTCTGGTTGTTTATGCTACGCACACAGAGTACGGGTCAGACTGTCACGGAAGGGAGTAGTTGTGTCGAGTGATCCGCCGGAACAGGAACCCACTATCAAAAACGACGCTCTGCATGGCTTCGAGCGGGAAAGCATTCGTGTCACTCCAGAAGGATTGCTTTCAAGAACGACGCATCCGCTATCACTGGGTCCGAGTTTGACGCATCCCTACATTACGACGGATTTCGCGGAATCACAGCTCGAATTCAGAACATCTCCGCATTCTAATATGAACGATTCCCTACACAGTCTGCGCCAGATTCACAAATTGGCCTCCGAGCGGCTCGACAATGAATGGTTGTGGCCGTTCAGCATGCCGCCGCGCTTGCCGGAAGACGAATCTGAGATACCACTGGCCGCCTACGGGGATTCTCCCGAGGGCCAGGAGAAGACGATGTATCGCCAGGGACTAGGGCTCAGGTACGGTCGGCGCAGATACACGCTTTCCGGAGTGCATTACAACTTTTCGTTGAGCGTAGACAGCATGGCGCGGATATCGGAACGATCGCAACGAGTATCACCCCACAATTCAGCTTCGGATGTCTACTTTCATATTATTCGAAATCTCTATAGACAAATGCCGTATCTCACGTATCTCTTTGGAGCATCACCCGCCTTCGATTCTAGCTACGCGGTGTCCTCCTCCGAAAGACTGAAGGCACATAAGTCGTCAACGCTATACGGTGAATTCGCGACCTCACTTCGCTTGAGCGAGATAGGCTACACCAGCGAAGTACAGGATCGTCTGCCCATGAGTTACAACTCATTGGAAGAATTTTCCCGCGATCTCACGACTGCATTGACTACCTGCAATCCGGATTACCTCTCGTTCGCAAACGACGGCAATGCGCAACTCAATGCCAACTATCTGCAGAGTGAACAAGAATTGTACGCCCTGTTTCGACCAAAGCAGCACTCAGCGCAAGGCGAATCCCTCCTCGATGCGCTACAACGATCAGGGGTCGCCTATCTGGAGACCCGATTGCTCGACATCGATCCCGATCATCCCGAGGGCGTCGATCCCTGCGCGGCGACGTTTTTACACATGTTGTTTCTGGATAGTCTGACAAATCCCAGTCCACCGCTCGCGAAACAGGAAATCCGCGAACTGCGCGGCACCCATCGCAACGTGGTCTGGCGCGGCAGGGAGAAAGGGCTCGTCGTGCCCCTAAACGGCACACCTTCAGGCTTCCATGATCAAGGGCGCCGTTTTTGCCAGAGTCTGCAGCCCGTTGCAGAGGAACTCGATCGCGAAAGCAGCACGGACATCTATCAAGAGTCGTTGAAACAGCAGCAAGCAAAGTGGGAGTCGCCCGAGTTGACACCCTCCGGTCGACACTTGACACATCTTCTCGATAACAACCAGGAGTTCCTGGATTTCGGAATGACCATCGCCAGGACAAACGCTCAAGCATTGCAATCAATCAAACCCGATACGCAATTCAGAATCGAGATCGAGCGCCACATTAATCCACCCCCCGGCGAATAGAAATATAAATGGTGGTGCTGAGATTCGCTACAGACTGATTCTCAGCGTAAATTATTGAATTAGCCATTCACTTTTAGGCGAGTATTACGCACGTTTATGCCCGACAAAAAAAGTACACGCTCACTCAGGCGATGATTTTCTGGACTACATTTCCTGCAACATCGGTGAGGCGAAAATCACGGCCCTGAAATCGATACGTGAGTCGTTTGTGGTCGATACCCAGTTGGTGGAGCATCGTTGCGTGGAAATCATGAACGGT
>JAYGCN010000292.1:0-5208 GCA_046583315.1 Candidatus Hydrogenedentota bacterium | reverse complement strand
ACGGTGTCGGCATCGAGTTTGATGGGCAGGATGCTGTTGTTGAAGCAGTTGTTGTAGAAGATGTCGGCGAAGGTGGGCGCGATGAGGCAGCGAAAGCCGTAGTTGTCCAGTGCCCAGGGCGCGTGTTCGCGGGATGAGCCGCAACCGAAGTTGTCGCGGGCGATGAGGATGTTGGTGCCTTTGTAACGGGACTTGTTGAGCTCGAAGTCTTCGTTTAGGGAGCCGTCGTCGTGGAAACGCCAATCGAAGAAGAGGCCGTCTTCGTAGCCGGTGCGTTCGATGCGTTTGAGGAATTGTTTGGGGATGATTTGGTCGGTATCGACGTTCATGCGGTCGAGGGGGAAGGCGATGCCTGAGAGGGTGGTGAATGTGTCCATTTCATTTTCCTTTTATTTTATCTCACGCAGAGACGCAGAGATTCCTAATTACTATTTTGAGTTTTGCTGAAGGCTTCGTACATGTCGGTGGCTACGAAGTCTACGCCGGTGTCGATGGCGGCTTGCCATCGGGTTTGTGCTTTCTCGAGTTGGCCGAAGTTGTAGCCTCCGGACCATCCCATGGATTCTTCTGGGGTGTGGCCGTTGAGGGTGTAGAGTCGGAGCCAGTAGCCGAGTTTGTGGGCGTGTTTGACGACGGCTTTGATGCGTTTTTTGTCCGCTTTGTCCCAGTCTTTGGCGCGGCTGGCGCCTCCGGCTTCGATGCGGTACCAGGAGTCGTTCCACCAGCGGAAATAGTTGCTGGCGGGGGTGCTTAACATGACATCGAGATCGCAGGAGGATTCGGCGTCCCATTTTTCGCGTTGACGCATGCCTTTTGTGTCGGGCGCGGTGGTTGAGACGGCCCCGAAGGCGATAATTTTTCCGCCGAGCGGTATGTTATCGTGGAAGACGGTGCGCTGGTTGGGTCCGGCACCGAGTAACACGAGTAAGGGGCCGACGGTTAAGGCTTCGACTTTTTCGGGCGTGTCTGTTTTGATGGCGTAAGTCATCCATTCGGCGTATTGACTGAAGACGCGGTAGTTGTCCTCGACGTGGGCGAGGTCTTTGTTTTTGTAGTCAACGTTGAGGGTGACGAGCGGCCAGTCTTCTTCGTTTCCGTCGGCGAGGGCCTTTTCCATGATGGGACGGATGCGCTCGAAGAAGTAGTCTTCGATGACGGGTTCTTCACCGGAGAAGGGAGAGCCGTGGGAGACGATGGCGCGGTGTTTTCCGGCAACCGGGTCGTCATACCAGACGAGATCCTGCTCGATGGCGACGGGCAAGCCTGTAGCGAGTGCGCGGTCGATACGATCCGCGTATTCGCCGTCGTAGGGATAGCAATTGTGCGCGTCCATCAAGGTGCGGCCGCCGGGCAGGTAGGATTGTCCGAAGGCGGGGATGCTGATCGCTAACGTAATGAATAATGTTATGTGACTTCTTGAAGCGTACATACCTTCTTCCTTTCCTAACCGCTCTTACCTTTTCTTTGATAAGAAAAGGTAAGGCCAAAAGAAACCGGGAAATACTGCGTATTTCCAATTGTATATATTACTAATTAAATTCCCAATCGCGGATATCGGTGAAGTGTCCTTTGACGGCGGCTGCGATGGCCATGGCGGGGGAGACGAGGTGGGTGCGTCCGCCTTTGCCTTGGCGTCCTTCGAAGTTACGGTTTGAGGTGGATGCGCAACGGTCGCCGGGATTGAGTTTGTCGTCGTTCATGGCGAGGCACATGGAGCAGCCTGCTTCACGCCATTCGAATCCTGCTTCGGTGAACACTTTGTCGAGGCCCTCGGCTTCCGCTTGCTGTTTGACGACATAGGAGCCGGGCACGATGATGGCCTGGTCCATACAGGAGTTGACCGTGTGGCCTTTGGCGACAGCGGCGGCTGCGCGTAAGTCTTCGATTCGGCCGTTGGTGCAGGAACCGACGAACATTTTATTGACCGTGACTTCGGACATGGGGACGCCTTCGTCGAGTCCCATGTACTCGAGTGCTCTTTGGGTATTGTCACGATCGTTATCATCGGCGATGTCAGCGAGCACGGGGGTTTTGTCGGTGATGCTTGCGCCCATGCCGGGGGAGGTTCCCCAGGTGACTTGGGGTTCGATGTCTTCAGCTTGTAACTCGACGAGGGTGTCGTAGGTGCAGTCTTCATCGGAGGCGAATGCGGCCCAACGTGTGCAGAGTTCTTCGTGGGGCACGCCTTCGGGCAGACGTTCGCGGCCTTTCAGGTACTCGAATGTTTTCTCGTCTGGCGAGATGAGTCCTGCGCGGGCACCGGCTTCGATGGACATGTTACAGACCGTCATGCGGCCTTCCATGGAGAGGGCGCGGATGGCTTCGCCGGTGTATTCGATGACGTATCCTGTGCCGCCGGCGGTGCCGATTTTATGGATGATGGCGAGAGTGATGTCCTTGGCGGTGAGACCAGGGGGCAAGGTGCCGTTGACGCGAATTTCCATGGTTCTGGAGGGCGTCTGGATGAGGGTCTGGGTGGCCATGACGTGTTCAACTTCGGAGGTTCCAATACCGTGGGCCAATGCACCGAATGCGCCGTGGGTGGAGGTATGGGAGTCGCCGCAGACGATGGTCATGCCGGGTTGGGTCAGGCCCAATTGAGGTCCGACGACGTGGACGATGCCGTTGTTTTTATGATGCATGTCGAAACATTCCACGCCGAATTCTTCGCAGTTTGAGACAAGGGCTTCGATTTGTTTGCGGGACAGTTCGTCGGCGATGGGTTTGCTGCGATCGGTGGTGGGGATGTTGTGATCCATGGTCGCGGTGGTCAGCTCTGGGTGGCGCATTTTTCGACCGGACAAACGCAGGCCTTCGAAAGCCTGAGGGGAGGTGACTTCGTGGACGAGGTGGTGATCGATGTAGAGCAGGGGAGTCTGGTCCGCTTCGGTTTCGATGACGTGGCCATCCCAGATTTTTTGGTAGATGTTCTTTGACATGGTTCTAATCCTTATAAAGCGTTGTGCTGTTTGTTATGACGTGCTTAATTATGAGTTATATTTGCGCAAAATGTCGTCGAGAGCTTCGCGCAGCAGCGTGGCCTCGTTGAGTCCTTCTCGTTTTGCGAGGCGTTGAAGTCCGTCGAGTTGTCCTGTGGTGTAATGGGTTGTTTTGGTGACCATCTTTTCTTCGCGAGCGAGCGAAATTTTATTGCGTCCCGAAATTTTCGCCCGATAGAGTGCCTCGCTGCATTTGCGGATTACGTCGTTGCTTTTCGAGCCGTCGTCGGGGTAGGCCGCGACGCCGCAGCTGATGGTGGCTTCGATTGTTTGTGTTTCATTGTTGATCGTAACCTTGTGTGGTGTGTCAAAGCGAATTCGTGCGTCTTCAATGCGCAGAAAGGCCTGTTCCTTTTCGAGCGATTCGAAGAGAATCATATAGGCGTCGCCGCCGTAGCGATAAACGCTGCCGAGTTCGCCGACGGCCTGGCGCAATACGTCGGCAAGCTGTTCGATGATGGTGTCACCGTGCGCGCGGCTGTATTTTTCATTGACCTGCCCAAACCAGTCGATATCGATGAGTGCGATGGCGATGTTGCTGGTGGCCTTGGGGTTTATCGCGATAGCATCATCGAATGCAGCGAGAAAGTCGTTGTATCCAGAGAGGATGTTTGGTTTGGGAATAGGCATGGTTTGGTCCAGGGTTTAATTGAAGGCGAGTATAGCGCGAACAACATATGTATATCAACCTATGTACTTATACATACATAGGTATAATTTTTTTGGAACAAATTGATTAGTTTGGCTATTAACTATCATTGTAAGTCGAGTGTTTGCGGTAAGATTGAATGAATAATGTAGATTTTCGTCTGTATATGGAGCGTACAGACGATGGTTAAAATCAGTAAAGTGCTATTTGTGCTTGCAAACAAGTTTAATTTCAGGTAGTGTTATAGTAGTAGTTGGGGAGCACGTTTTATGCGTCGGAAATCGAGATATGACCTTAATATACCGTGGGATGATCCTTATGATCGCAAGGAGAATCGACGTGGGAATGAACGGTGTATTGAGCGTTTCAAGATAAAGATTGGCGTACAGGTAGAAAGTCATAAAACGTTGCTTGTCGGTCAGGCTATCGTTGAGAATATATCCCAGGGGGGGGTGTTGTGCAAAACGAAGCAACGTTTGACAGAAGGGCAGGAGGTCCACCTTTCTATTCCGACGCGGGACTATTCTGAGGGAAAGGATTTTCCGCTCAAGTATATCGGCACCGCTACGGTCAGCCGTGCTCAGGTTATTGAGGGGGATGTTGTGGAAGCTGGGCTTATCTTTGGTCCGAATCTTTCTGAGGATATGTCGTTCGCGTTGTTTATTGAGACGATGCATTCTGTTTCGGAAATCAAGGCCTCGTTGTAGGGCGGCCAATACGGGTTATGTGGTGTCATTATCTGTGTAAGGCATCGGGGACTCTGGTTTTATGATGCGCTTGGCCGGATACGCTCTACACGGTAGCAAAATGTTACTTTTTCTACACTATTATCGCTATTCAAGAGCAGGAAATGCGTTGTAGTCTCTTCGATTCCTTGGTAGAATTGCTTGGTGAAATTGTAAATTTTGAGTGCGATTCCGTTCGTCTTGTGTGGTGGGCGAGGAGTGGATTTTGTCAACAGATAATACAGATGATGGTGAGGGCGTGACTGAGAGGAACGAGGAAGGCGGTTTATCTGAGCCGCTTGATTCGAGTCCTGATAATCATGATGACGATCCGGATGTTTCGCTTGGGGCGATGACCTCCGGGCAGCGCCCGGTTATTGCCAAGGAGCCAATCGACGATCCGGAGGTTCTGGATCGTCTGATGCACGGCGCCGAAATCATTCAGGATTCTCAGGAGCCAGCAACCGAGGAAGCGCCTGACGATTCACTTGAAGCGATTCAGGGCGCGCTTGATTTGTTGATTTCGAATCGTTCCGATGAGAGTGCCGAAGACGCGCAAACGCCACCGGTGCAGGCGGAGGAACCCGAAGCGGCGCCTGATGGGGAGTCTGACTCCGAAGCGGAACCCAATAGTAATGAAGAGCCAGAGGAACCTGTTGAAGCAGCGGGCTTGTCGGCCCAGGATGATCTGGATGCGTTGATATCAGGCATTTCTCGAGAGCGGGAAGCGTCGGAGGCGGAGGAACCTGTTGAAGAGTCTGCTTCATCGAGCCAGGATGAGTTGGATGCATTGATTGCGGGAATCTCTGAAGAGACTGAAGAGTCGGGGGCCGAG
>JAYGCN010000271.1:0-4723 GCA_046583315.1 Candidatus Hydrogenedentota bacterium | reverse complement strand
ATCGTCACCATGACCTTGGTCGCCGTGTTGGCGATAGGTGCTTCTGCCTACAAGGCACAGGAACATCTCTCCATGCTGGATCGCAGTATCGATAATGCTGAACAGGACCTGATCAATCTGCATTCCCAGCTCATGCAGCGAGAGAGCGTAGAAGCCGCCTTCAACCAGGTAATCGAAGAACATTCCACACCCATGAGCCAAGAAGAGGTGCACGATTCACTACGGCGAGAAATCCGTCGGCTCGCGCTCAAAGACCCTACGATGTCCGATGCCGAACAGGAAAAAGTACAAGCGAACCAGTTCTTGCTCAAGATCCCCGAATTGCGCGAAGGGGTGCTACGCGATGATGGTCAGGGGTATCGAGAATATCAAATTCGTTTCCGAATTCCATCTTGCAGATTCATGTCAGCGATCCTCTTTCTTTCCCGTCTCGAAGCAAGCCCATTACTACTTCGTGTGGATGAACTGGAAATTACGCGAGCACACAGCTCCCGAAATCTATCATTGACGCTAGAAGTCACGCGAATCGTGCTCGATCAGATTCAAGAACCCGAAACGCCTGATGGAGGCACTTCGATATGAATGCCGCCTCGAAAAAGAAACTAATCCTCGCCGCCGCACTTATCGTGAGTGTGGTAGCCCTCGCATGGATCGGCATTCACGCAACCCAAAATCCGATGGACGCTCGATACGATACGCTCCAAACCGAAATCAAGGACATTCAAGTTAAACCCGTTTTTTACGTTGACCCGGCGGTGGCCAATTTCGAAGAACAAACCAAGGCGTTCATGGCGCGCCCCGGACTTTGGAGAGAACTCATCGCGCCGGCGAAGAAAGCAGCACCAAAACCGACCGGACCCAATTTTAAACAACTCATGGAAGGCATAAAACCATCTCGAATCGGCATGACCGTAGGGGGCAAAGTCAAAGTACGCGTGGCGACACCTCAGTATCCGCGAGGAACCTGGATACAGGTGGGGGACATGCTCAATACGGCGAAGGTGACCCAGATAACCGATCAATTTATCGTAGTAGAAAAATCCAAGGGGGGAAAGGTTTATACCCACCGTCTTCCGCGAAGCTAATGGGGACCCGGGGTCAACCTTTTCTACGAACGAATCGTTATTGAAACAGGGAAGATTATGTCTATGAGAATGTATTACACAACGATGATACGAAAGATACGCGGCATTGGAGTAGCGGCGCTGTGCGCATTATTCACAGCATCTTCCATGGCTCAGGCGCAGCAAACGGTCCAGAACCCTACTGCCACCAATAGGCCCTCACTGTCAAACGCTCCGAACCAGGGCCTGAACGCCCCCGATCCGGCGAAAACCGGTCAGCAATCCAGGACTCAGAACCGCACAACATCCACGCGACCCGTCACCGGCCGTAGCGGCAATCGTCCCTTCGCGCTGGATGGAAGTAACGATACCGCTGTGCGCGTCGGGGGGCGCGTTAACGAACAACAGTTGCACGTGGTGACTGGCGCGGAAGCCTTTGAACCGCTTCTGGATCGCGAAATCGATTATGGCCCCATACCGCCTGCGCCGGACAACGTCAGGCTAAATCTTATCGGTCCGATGATGGCATTGGAGGTCCTCGACATGCTTTCAGAGGCGACCCAATGGAACATCGTAGCATCCCCGAGCCTGAAAGACCTCGAACTGAACTTTCGATTGCCCGATCTCACGCCCGTTCAGGCGATGGGCGTCCTTCGCCTTAACGACCTGGCCTACCAATATGATCGTGAGTCTGGACTGTTATATGTGACGACAAAGGAAGAGTATATGCAGCGCACTCACGGCAAGTTGGTGCGCAGTGATTTTGAGTTGCGTCACGCCGACCTGGAGAACGTCGAAGCGGGTGTCGCGGCGCTGCTTTCTGCACGCGGACGCATGGTCGCCGATCCGCGCACCTCCACGATAATCGTGTTCGACATTGCAGAGAACATTGAACACATGACGCGACTGGTTGCCCAACTTGACCGTGAGCGCATTTCGCAGACCTATGAATTGCTTCACGTAAACGGAAACATGATCTTTGACAGCATTGAAATCTTGCTATCCGAAGGCGGCCGACTCAGTTATGACCCACGCTCCAATACGCTGATCGTACTGGATCGCGCACAACAACAAAAACAAATCGGTCAAACCATCAAAATCCTCGACGTACCCGTAAATACGAAGTCATGGATTTTGAATTATGCCAATGCCGAACTGGTTGCGGAACATTTGCTGCCGGTTGTCCCGGAAAACATGGGGACCATCTCCTACAACGAAGAACTGCGCCAAGTGACCGTAACTACGGTGCCGCAGCGTCTTTTGGAGGTCGAGCAACGCATTCGCGCGTGGGATCAGGAACGTCAACAGGTTCAGATTGAAGCTTATCTGGTTACGATTTCCAGCGCCATGGCGCGGAAAATTGGTTTTAACTGGAATGTTGTTCAAGATCGCGGCGAAGGGATCATCACGGCGTCGTTTGGCTCGTTGGGGTCGCTGGTGGGAGATGAGTTAGGCTCCGTGGGTTTCGGTTCTTCGTTTGAGAGTGATGACGGGGACGTAAGCGCGATGCTGGACATCTTGGAGACGAACGGGGATGCAACCATCCTGGCGCATCCGCGGGTATTGGTGCTAGATGGTCAGGAAGCGTTGTTTGAGAACACGACCGAGGTGCCGTATGCGACCTCGTCGATTCAGAACAACCTAAATAATTTATCGAGCAATAATGTGGTCTCTACAACACGAGTGGACTTCATTAGTGTGGGAACGGTGTTGCGTGTTATGCCGCGCATTACTCAGGATGGCAAGATACTGATGGATATAAGTTCGGAGGATTCGAGCTTTGTGATTCGGGATATCGTCAGCAACGACCAGATCACGACGGTTCCGGAGAAGACACAGAATCTTGCTGAGACGCAAGTATTGGCTGAAGATGGACAGACGATCATTATCGGCGGGTTACGCACGAGTCACTTTAACGACACGACGAGCAAGGTACCGATTCTTGGGGATATTCCGATACTCGGACGCCTGTTCCGCAACACGCTTGATGCTCACGCGCATAAGGAATTACTGATTTTCATTACGCCGACGATCATTGATGGGCGAACACAGCCTGAAGCGTATCGAATGGCGGTACTCGATCAGCAATTGGCGGATACCTTGTCGGCGGATAGAAAAAGTGACTTGGAACGCGCGATGGATAATTTTTTCCATAAAGATATCAGCGTTTCGATTGGTCAGCATGGCACGATTATGGCCGACGCAAAAATGACTGATCTTGATGCACTGCGTGAATCGCTTCACAACGATTCGAATAACGGAAAAACGGTCATCATTCGCAGTCATCCCCGCGCGGAACCGGGTATTGCCGATGCTGTCGTCGAGCTTTCTATGGAAGCCGGATTAAAATTCGAAATTGACCGCGCACCCTTTCCTTTTGTCCCGTAGGAAAAGGTGAATCAGCCCTGACGGTCCCTAGGACTGCGTCCCATTGGGGCGCAGTCCAACTATAAACACCCACCCCGCAATGAATGCGAGCCCTCCGAAGGGTGTGATCATGCCTAGCTTGCTGATGCCGCTGACCGCGAGCACGTAGAGGCTTCCTGAGAACAGGATGATGCCGAGCACCCAACTGATGGCCACGCGTGTTGCAGCTTTGCCTTGCCAGAGCGACTCCGAAGCCAGTGTGAGTGCGAACAGAGCCACGACGTGGATGAGGTGGTAGAAGACCCCGGTTTGATAGACCTCCAGCATCTCGACCGACAAGCGATCTTCGAGTCCATGCGCGCCGAAGGCACCGAGACCGACTCCAGCGACACCGAGCACGGCCGTTATTTTCCGAAAGCGATCTTGTGGACTTGCCATGCGTAATGCCTTTCCATAAAAAACGGCGTGACGGGTAACCGTCACGCCGAGTCAATGTTCGATTATGTGAGTGACTTATTCGCCGTTGTACATGGGAATGGAGGAGCCGCAACGGTCGACGTGTTCGTTTTCGTCCGCGACTTCGGGTGCTACAGAAGGGCCTTCAGCCTTGCAGTGCTCGTCGAAGACCTTGACAAGAGCCGCGGAAATTCCGTTGGCATCCATCTGCTCAATGTGCTGGCGTTGAAGAACACCGATGAGGTCGCCGTCCTTAAAGATAGCGACGTTGGGGGAGGAGGGCTGTACATCGGGCATGAGCGCGCGCGCACGTTCAACGGCTTCCATTTGAACTCCGGCAAACACCGTGCCGAGATTGTCAGGGATGAGTTTATTTTGCAATGCTTCGACCACTCCGGGGCGACAGCTGCCTGCCGCACATCCGCATACGGAGTTGATGACGAGCAGGGTGGTTCCGGGTGTGTTGGATACAAGACGATCGACATCTTCGGCGGTCTCGAGAGATTCGATACCGATATTGGTTAATTCCTCGATCATGGGTTTGACCGCTTCTGGATCGTAGGTAGGGCGCATGGTGAATTCTCCTCAGGTAACGCCATCGATTCGAGTTCGGCTCGGTATCCGACAGCGGTTATTAATTAGCCTTTATGCGGGTAATAGTATCATGAATCGCATATTCGCCGCGAATCGGTGCGTGGCAGTAACGAATGACTCAAGTTGAACCGCTTTTATCCGCAGATTTACCTTTTTCTTGGGAAAGAAAAATGTAAAACCAAAAAGAACCGAGAAATGCTAAAGCATTTCTAATTGATTCTTCTTTCTTCTTTTCCAAGAAG
>JAYGCN010000223.1:0-10749 GCA_046583315.1 Candidatus Hydrogenedentota bacterium | reverse complement strand
TGAAGCCACGTTGATAGCGGGTGACCGGTATTCTGAATTGATGCCTTATGATTCAGAAAGTATTTTGCGAATTTGGCATCGGGGGAAAATACCTGCCACGTTTACGAGCTCTTTCCCGCCCAATTTTCATCCTATGGACTATTTCAGATCAAAGTTTCACATTGGGTTTCCCGATATACTTCGCGAAGCGTTTGAGATCCGTAGAGGAAATTCTACAAAGTCGGTTTCGGTTCGGCAGGAAGACATTCGATTTTACGTATACACAGACGATGGCGTGAATACTATGGATATGGAATTCTCACTCTGGAGAGGTGGCAACTTAAGCCATATTGAGTGGCTCAATGGTCGTTACGGTGAACAATGCGATATTTCGTATCAAGAAGTAGATGGCGTGTGGATACCGTTGAGATATGAGTGGCACAGGATAATAATTGATGATGCCGGGAACAAGACGACCGGGCTCGGCGAGCAGTTTGAATTTATTGTCAACAAAATAAATGCAACACTTTCCGAAAATGAATTTACGTACGAACGAATCGGTGTCGCTGAGGGTACAGAGGTTAGAGACTACATCAAGAATACGAATTACAAGTACATATCGCCAGTCCTATCATCGGCTCGTGTAGAAGAGAAACCGAGTGATAGGCCTTAGGGCATTATTTTCTCGGATTCACTGTCCACTATTGATGGAACATTACCGAAGGGGCAAATAATAGAACTAGTCGCATGGTCCAGCATGGTCGGTCGGAAAAAATGGAAATAAGTCGGAAAAAATGAAGAATAGAACAACCCTATAAACATTATTTATTACTACATATATACTCTATTATTTCTTTTCTCTCTCCCCTTCTCACATCTTTGTTTTTCTCTCTGAGTCCCCGCGTGTAGGGTTCGGAAAAAAGGAAAAAAGTCCATTAACCGATTCTTCGTTCCTTTGCTGGGTGCTGTTCCGTCATATTGAACCCTTAACGCCTGTGGGAGCTTTGGGCTTGGATTTCCGCAATTCCGTGTCATCCATCATTGCTCAGAAATCGTTAGTTCTAATGCTGCTCAATTAAGGATTCTCAAATGATTGCTGAAGTAGAAAACCCTGCCACAAAAGCTCTTGACGTTGACTCAATCGGATTTACCGGATCTCTGTCGGAATCCGTTGGTGTTTCCGGTGGCGACATTATAGTGACTGCACTGGTCATTGCGACCGTCGTATTTTCCGGCGTTCTTGTGCTTTACGCACGAAGGACGTAGGAACACGCTACTGGCCCTTTATCTCGCCTGCTAGTATCCAACCCTAGCCCCTAGCATCACCCATAGAGCCGTCTCCAGAGCCTATCTATTCCCTGTATTCACCAGTTTGTCACCCAATCGTCATGTAATTGAAAGGGTGCCGCAATATATTTAGGTTATTATTCTAGTCTTGTTAAGAAATGAAGATGGTTGTAAGCGTTAAAGTACATTTAAAACAGGAGTAAATCCATGTCATATCGCAACTCGTTAGTATTAATCCCTGCACTCTCGTTCGTGTTATGCGTATCGGCTATAGCCGATATCACCCTGAACAACGGTGCAGACATCAACATGACCGGTTCCATAGGTGCCTGTTGCATATTGCACTGGAATTAAGTAATGAAAACAATTGCAGGATATGAAGTGGTTGGAGAGCTTGGACGCGGTGCCATGGGCATCGTGTACAAGGCACTTGATCCGACGCTTGGTCGCCATGTGGCCTTAAAAATTCTTCCTGCTCACCTTAAAGAACATCCCGACCTGGTCACCCGTTTCAAACGTGAGGCGATGGTGGCGGCGACCTTGAATCATCCGAACATGGTCACGGTGTACGCGATCGGGGAGGATGGCGGTCACTATTATATAGCGATGGAGCTGGTGGAGGGGCAGAATCTGGCGGAATTACTCCAGTCGCGTGGTCCGCTGGAGATTGATCTTGCGGTCGATTTGATTCGCCAAGCGGCGGGTGCGCTGAGCAAGGCGCATCCGAAGGGAATAATTCATCGGGATATCAAACCGGCCAATTTGTTGGTGAACGATGACATGCTATTGAAGGTGGCGGATTTTGGTCTGGCACGCCTTACGGAGAGCAATGCGGAGCTCACGATGGCGGGTGATCATCTCGGGACCCCGCGGTATATGGCCCCGGAACTTTTTGAAGGGGGTGCGGCGGGCATTGCGACGGACACGTATGCCTTAGGGGTGACGCTTTTTGAGTTGCTCACGGGTACGCCCGGATTCAAGGCGAGCAATCCGGCGGCGTTGATGCATCTGATCATAAATCGTCCGATGCAGAAAGTGCGTGAGCTTCGCCCGGATGTCTCTTCCAGCCTTGAAAAAATTATCATGAAGGCGACGAGCAAAGATCCGAAGATGCGGTACACCTCGGCATTGGATCTGATTAGCGCGTTGGACGATTGGGAACAGTCTGATGACGAGACGATTAGTCTGGAGGATACCGTTCGCCCGCTACCCGTTGATGTTCCGGATTCGTTGGGCGTGGGGTCGTTGATTCCGGCGATTGAAAACTCGTCAATTCCAATGACTCCGACCTCGCTGGGTTCAGCAGGCGGCGCGTCCGATGAGCCGCCGTTGGCGGAAGTGACCCCTACGTTCATGCAGCAGTCGTTTGCTGAATCGGCACTGTCGGCGGATACGCCTCCTCCGGGAAATATGGATGGCATTGCGCAGATGACGCCGCCGCCGTTGCCCAAGGATGAGCTGGATTTTTATATTCACTATGTACCGATGGATGAGCAGTGGGCAGAGTGGCTGTATCATTTGTTGACGGGTGTGGGGTATAACGCGCGGAAGCTGCCTTGGGACTCCAATGACCCGCACGAAACGTTGCGGCAGTTGTTGAAGCAGACGAATCGGGGAATTAAATCGATCGCAGTGGCATCGCCGTATTACCTGGATGCCGTACACGGTCAGTCCGAGTGGATTATGGCGTTGCATGATGGTCGTTGGGCACCGTTCCCGGTGATGGTGCTCAATTGTGTAAATATGGCTTCGACCTTTGGCACGAACAATTATATTGATCTGGTGAAACAGACGCGCGAAAAAGCGCGCGTGCTGTTGCTGCAGGAGTGCGAAGAATTACGGGGCAAACCGCGGCGTAAAGCGACATCGACACGTCTCAAGCGCAAGAAAAAGGCGCAGGTTCCCAAGTTGAAGGATACGATTTGGAGCGTGCCGTGGCGCATGGCCTCGCATTACGTGGGCCGTTCTCTGTTGCTTGAAAAAATGCGGCAGCGCATCAATGTTCAGGGTGGTTTTGTCACGATGGTCAACCCGGCGCCGGACAGTATCGGTATTGGGATGACGCAGTTGGCAGTGGAATTTGCGAACCTAAACAAGTCGAATTATTCGGTCGTATGGTGGGTGCGCGGTTCCAGCCGGGTGAGCATCCAGGAAGACTTGAGCGAGTTGGTTGATAAGCTGGGCCTGGAAGAGAAGTCAACGGCCAAGATAAATATTCGACTGGCGGCATTGAAGAGGTGGCTGGAACTCAACACGAGTTGGCTGATTATATTTGATGACGTTCGGAATTGGAAAGTACTTCGGGAATATTTGCCCAGGGAGCATTCGGGCCATGTTCTTTCTACAACAAACTCTGCGCAGTGGCCCAAAGAAGCGAATCCGATATCGATGCCTACGTTGAACAGGCAGGAGTCCGTTGAGCTACTTTTTAGTAGTACAAAAATTCGCAGTGAAGGGGCAGCAGCGGCGCTGGCGGCTTCGCTGAGTGATACGGTGCTGGCGTTGATGCTTGCGTCGGACTATATGGTTCAGGCCAAAGTTGGTTATGACCAATATTATGATATGTTTGTGGCGGAGCACCGGAAAATATGGGGCGTGGCCAATCCCGCGCTGAATCCGATATCGGTTATCCGTACGGCGGTTCTTGTGTCGCTCAAGCATGTCCGGGATGAAAATCCGATCGCTCTGGATTTAATGAAAGCCCTGACGTATTTGGGGGATGGACCGTTCCCGGTGTCGTATGTTGTGTCGGGAGCCAAGCCCTTCCCGCGGGCACTCAAGAAGACGCTTCAGAATCCGCGCAAGTTTAATGAACTGTTTACCTTGTTGAAGAGTTACAAATTGATTTTGCTTGAGGATGAGCGGGTTTCCGTGACGCCGGGCATCAAACAGGCGGTGCTTTACTGGCTTGAACTGGATCTTGAGGCGGAAGAAACGGAGGGGAACGAAGAGGCGACGATGTTGCTGCGATCGGCCCGTTGGGAGCAGAAGTCGACCGTTGCCTGGGCGGATCTGATGGGTAGATTTTACGAGGAGCTCGTGCCGGAACCCGATCAGGTGCAGCAGATTCATGAGAACGGCTGGTTGGTACCGCATATTGCCGATTACCTTCGTGTGGTCAAAACAGCACCGGTCGATTCAGTGATTACGAGCAGTCTTTGGCTGTATATCTCGACGTATCTTTGGATGAAGGCGGATTATGTGCGCGCTTCGAGTGCGTGCCGCTATGCGATTGAAGAGCGCATCAAGGTTCTGGGTCCGACGCACAAAAAGATCGCGGAGATGTATCTGCACAGCGGCAATGTGTATCGCGCGCAGGGTGACAACCAGCGTGCACGCACGGAATATGAACGCGCACTTGAGATTCTGGAGAAAGGGCGCGGCAAGGGTACCGAGGAAATGGCGAGTACGTTGCAGCAGATTGGGAACATCTGCATGGATTTGGAGGATTACTCTGGTGCGCGTCAAGCGTATCGGCGTGCGCTTGAGATGGATATCAAGCTCAAAGGCGCGGATCACGAGGCGGTGTGTCGTGATTACACCAATCTGGGGCTCGTTGCGCAGGAGTTGGAAGATCTCACGGAAGCGTGGGATCAGTACAGTAACGGTTTGGAGATTGCCGAGAAGACGTTGGCAGATAACCATCCGATGAAGGCCTATGTCGTCAAGAATATGGCGGGACTGTTGTTGCGGATGGGGGATCAGACGACGGCGAAGGATTATTATTTGCGTGCGGTGAAAATTGATGCGGAGATTCATGGTAAGGAACATCCGTATGTGGCGCAGAGCTACAATAATCTGGGTCTGATCATGCAGAATCTGGGTGATATAGATTCTGCATACGACTATTTTGAGAACGCGCGCGAAATCAATGAGATTGTTTACGGCAAGGCGCATCCGAAGGTCGCAATCAACTTGTTGAACGTGGGCAACCTACTCAATTTGAAGGGCGACCTGCCCCAAGCCGAGAAGTACTTCAAGAAGGCCACCATCATCTTCCGGGAGCGTTATGGGGAGAATCATAATCATACGATTGCGGCTATGAAGAATTGGCGCAATGTTCGTGCGCGTCTGAAATCGAGCCAGCCCTCGCGATAGCCGCGTTGAATTCTGCCCTATGAACCGGCATAGTAGACAGCTGACCCGTGGTGCGTGTACCCAGATAGGAACTACCACTCATGGCATCATTGAACAAAACTACCGTGTCGGCGCGCCGCTCTTTTTGGCTGTGCCTGGTATTCGTTGTGGCTTGCTCGGGGTGCTCGGACTCCGATAGTAGTGCGTCTCCGAGTCTCGTTGGTTTCGGGACGGACACGGTGGCGGGAAACGGGGGTCAGGTGATTCGCGTTACCTCGCTTGCTGAATCGGGTGCGGGGTCGTTGCGTGAAGCACTGGAGACCGCTGGGCCGCGCATTGTCGTTTTCGAAGTCGGCGGCGTCATTGATTTACAACAACGCGGCCTGTCCATCAGCGAACCTTTTATCACGATAGCGGGACAAACCGCGCCGAGTCCGGGTATCACGATTATCAAGGGTGGCTTGACCATTTTTACGCACGACGTGCTGATGCAGCATATCAGCATTCGTCCGGGGGATGCTGGTCAACCCAAAGGAAGCGGCTGGGAGCCGGACGGCATTTCAACGAGTGGTGGCGACGCGTTCAATATTGTAATCGACCATTGTTCGTTGACCTGGGCCGTGGATGAAAATCTGAGCGCGTCGGGTCCGGCGACGGAAGGCCCCGATGCCACGTCGCATCGCATCACGTTTAGTCACTGCATCATTGCCGAAGGGTTGGATGATTCGAGTCATGCAAAGGGGCCTCATTCGAAGGGATCGCTGATCCATGATTTCGTGCGGGACGTTTCGATCATAGGGTGTTTGTATGCGCACAACGATCAGCGCAATCCTTATTTTAAGGCGTTTACGACCGGGGTCATTGTGAATAATGTCATCTATAACCCGGGCAGCTGGGCGATACAATTGTTCTATGTGCAGAGCGAATGGGTGGGTACGGGGTTGACGCCGGAGAATGGTCGGTTCAGCATTGTAGGCAATGTTTTGTATCATGGCGTTGATACGCTTAATGGGTTGCACATGCTTGGGCCGTTCGGGGATGTATATATGCACGACAATGTTGCCTGGGACCAGAACGGTGTTGCGGCGGAGATCGCCTACGCGATTGTCGTAGAATTGGATGAGCCGCCGCTTTGGCCGGAGGGATTGGTCAGTCGGTTGTCCTCCGATACGACTGAATGGGTTTTGCAGAATGTTGGTGCGCGACCGGGCGATCGGGATCCCATTGATGCGCGTATTGTTGCCACGGTGCGCGATAGAACAGGCGGAATAATCGATAGCCAGGACGACGTGGGCGGATATCCGTCTTATAGTCCGACTACGCGACGACTGCGGGTACCGGAAGATCCGAAAGTTGTGGACGTCTGGCTGGCCTCGTTTTCGAAAGCGGTACTCCCGAATTAATTCAGCTGACTCATCGGTACGCCGAGTGCGGGTACTTTGAGGGGGCGTGGGGAATCGATGCCGTAGTGCAGGGTTCCCTTGAGCTGTCCCTTGTCGTTTAGTTCACCGGTAACCGTGGTTGTTGTTGCGCTGGCTTCTGGGGTGGGTAGCTGGGTATTAATGGTCAAGTGATCGCCATCCCAAAAGAAATCGTCGAGGCTGATGGTGAACATGATGGAGCCGTTGACGATATACATCATGCCTTCTTTGCCAGGTTCCTTAGGGGCGTAAACGCCAAAGGGCAGGAATCCGCCGAAGTAGAATGATTCGTCAGCAGGGTGGGCCTTGAGCAGGTCGATGAGTTTGTCTTTGGCGACGGGGGGATTCAGATAGACACCGTCTTTTTCGATGACTTCCATGAATCCGACGAACATTTCATTGAAGGTGTTTCCGCGATAGATGATTTCCTGGGTGGGGTCGGGGTTGAAGGGGTTGCCTTCGGAGTTGTTCCAGACGCCGGTGACATCGACCCGGCTACCGGCGGGTACGTCGATGGGTTCGGTGGGGTAATATTGCCATTGCCAGTTGAAGTTGTATTTGGGCACGTCGAGCAAGGTTTCGACGCGACCGTCGGGGTAGGTGAGGTCGTAGCGCATGGATTTTCCGCGCACATGGAGGTGCGGACTGAAGGCGAGAATCTGCATGTCGCGATCGAATACGTGGAAGGCTGTCTCCGGGTGCGCCGCGGCGCCGGGGGGAATGCGAATACCCATGTTCGCGACACTTAAGGTACTGACTTCTTTTTTCAGCTCGCCTTTGCCGAAGTAGAGTCCGATTCGCGTGTTGTCTGTGGTGGCTTCTCCGTAGGGATGGTAATGGGAGTCGACGTTAATGCGCGCTCCGGGAGACAAGATGCGTCCGACTCCTTCGGGAAATTCGAATGGGGACATACCGGCGGTCCAGATGGCGAGGATACCGACCTGAGCACCGTCCAAAGCACCTGTTTTTACTTTACCGTTGTTGTAGGTGGTCTGAATGTGATGGGCGACGCGTCGATCCCCGGGCATGAATTCGATGGCACGAACCCATTGTTGCTCGTCGATTTCGATTTCGATGGTTTCTTTTGGGAAGAGGTCTTCGCCGTCTGCCGGTACGACGACTTCGCTGAGATGCACGATGTAGTCCGGCTCGCCGAGGACCCAGGTCTCAGGAAATGTTGGTGGTTCCGGGAGTGCCTTCGGGTCGCCTTCGCGAGCGCCTTGCTCCACCCATTTCACGATGGTTTCGATTTGTTCGTCGTTGAGGGAAATGTCGTTGGACCATTTTCGGTGATCCGAGTCACCGCTCCAGGGCGGCATGTCTTTGTTTCCGACGGCTTTGGCGATGGACTTGGCCCAGGGTCGCGCGGATTCGTAGGTGAGTAGCGACATGGGCGCGATTTCGTCAGGGCGATGGCACGCGACGCAGTGTTCGAAAAAAATGGGCGCAACGTCTTTGGTAAACGTGACGCGTTGGGCGGAGGCATCGATTGTGACGATGGAGGTGCACAAGATAAACAACAGGAAACGCTTCATAGCTGTAGCTCCGCGTTGTGGTTGGACTCTGGAATCATTCCGAGTAGTCTATCAAATGGCCTTGGTGAACCCAAGTATGGGGAAACCATTTTCTGTAATTAGGGAGACTGCGTTGCGGGATTGGGTTCCGAACATGAGTATGGGAAATAATAGGGTGCGATTTGTAACTAATTGATAATACTTGGCTTGCGAAGTTAATCTATTGACAGAGTGAGTCTGGAAACCCGAAAATGTTAGTCGAAATTGGAGAAATCGGGTTTTCGTTTTTCCATGAAGGCCTGGAAGGCTTCCATGGCTTCGGGGCCGGTGAGCATGGAGGCGAAGCGGTTGCCTTCTTCGGTCATTTGTTGGGCTATGGCTTCGCGGAAGGGTTGTTTCATGAGTTGTTTGGTCTGGCGTAGGGCTGCGGGTGGTTGTTGGGCGAGGGCGTGGGCTTTGTAGAGGGTTTCGTCGAGCATCACGTCGTCGGGGAATTCGGCGTTGATGAAGCCGAGTTTTCGGGCGGTCGCAGCATCGAAGGGCTGGCCGAGCATGAGCAATTCTGCGGCGCGGCGTTGTCCCATGAGTTGGGGCAAGATGAGTGAGGATCCGAATTCGGGGACGAGTCCGAGATTCACGAAGGGCATGTGAAACATGGCGGTCTCGGAAGCGTAGGCGAGGTCGCAGTGTAGTAACATGGTGGTGCCGATGCCGACGGCGATTCCGGTGACGGCGGCCATGAGGGGTTTGGGGGTGGTCGCTGCGGCTTCGAGGAATTCCCCTACGGGTGAGCCGGAACCGGTCTCGGATGCGGTCATGAAGTCGGCGAGATCGTTGCCGCTGGTGAAGCAGCCGGGGGAGCCTTCGATGAGGATGACGCGCACGGTGGAGTCGTCGTTGGCTTGGCGGATGGCTGCGGCCATGGTGGAGTACATGTCGAGGGTGATGGCGTTTTTCTTTTCGGGTCGATTGAATTGGATGCGCAGAACGCGTTCGTCGAGGCAAAGGGTGATGTGGTCGGATGAGGTGTACGGCATGGTGGATTCTCCCGGTAAATCAAGTAAAGTAGGGTCTGATCCTATCGCATTTCCGAGGCAGAAACCAGTTTAGTTACAGCAAGGGGATGGGGTCGGGGGTGGATGATCCGGGTTTGTAGATGCCGAGGTCGACGTGCATGTCGGAGCCGCTGATGAGGACGTGGTAGGCTTCGTCGGGGATCGCGCCGAAGGAGTAAGGGATGCTTCCCCAGATGTCGGAGTAGAAGCCCGTGCGGTGGGATTTGCACCAGACGGTTGCGTAGGGAAAGATGTCGAATTCGGTGGTTTCGGCGAAATCCCGTTGTTCGTCTGTAAGAAAGAGTCCCGTATTGTTGTCGCAGATGACGAGTACGTCGCCTTTTTTGAAATCGGTGGGCAGGTAGACGAGCGGCTGAAAATGCGGGGTCTGCATCATGTAATATTGGTTGCCCCAGTGGCCGGTGAATCTCAGGGTGGTGTCTTCGTCGCCGTATTCCTGGGTAATTTTGGTCGCGGCTTGTTTCCCGGCGCGGGCAAGGGTGTAATCGGCGTAGGCGAGTGTTATTGCGAGGAGCACGGCTGCGGTGAGGCTGGCACCGACGCGTCGGATGGGGAACGCTAGATCTCCGTGGACGTGGCTGAGTCGTCGCCCGATGAGGATTCCAATAGCGGGCGCCATGGGTACGATGGAGCGCGCGTTGGCGGTCCAGTTGACCTGGGTTGCGAAGAGAAAAGTGCCCATGACCCAGAGGAAGAGGAAGACGGATTGTTTGTTGCGGTGGGTGAAGAGGTCGAGAATGGGGAGCAGCAGAACGAAGAGTCCGGCTACGCAGAATATCGTGAAGTGGAGGATGAAATTCCAGTCGTTGTATTCGCGACGCAGGATATCTTGCTCTTGAAATATGTGGGGGTAGTTGTAGGCGACGAAGAAGAAATAAAGACCGGTTGCCCAGATGGATAGTTGCCATTTCCGGGAGAAGAGTAGCGGGGAGAGCAGGGTAACGATGGCGATGCAGCCGCCGGTGAATGCCAAGCCGACGAAGGCTTTGGTGTTGCGGGAGACTTCGTTTTCGTCGCGGTAGCTGGTGGCGAAGTTGGCGGCTTCACCGAGCAATCCGATGTCGTACATGTAGAGGGTCCATGCTTCGTAGAGCAGCACGATACCTACGGCGGTGGCCAGATGGGCGAGCCACCATCCGGGTTTTCGGATTTCGAGCAGGGTGTATACGAAGAGCAGGGGAATCAGGCTGAAGCCGAAGTATTTTGCGAGGGTGGACGCAGCGATGCAGAGCGCGCCGATGAAGAGGTAGGCATTTTTCTTTTTTTCGATGCCCAACATCCAAAAGTGAATGGCCCAAACGTAGAAACATACCATCATGATTTCGGCCATGACGTTGGTGCTGGAAACGACGAAGGCGGGTGTGGTGATGCCGATGACGATGGCGAGCAGGGGGC
>JAYGCN010000221.1:0-4109 GCA_046583315.1 Candidatus Hydrogenedentota bacterium | reverse complement strand
CAATACACCGATACTGCCCGTACATGCCTCCTCCCATCACGGCAACGATTTTGCCCATCAGGCTTTGAGCCAGCTTACTATCCCCTGCGGCAACGACTGTTCCAGCCCCTTCGTTTCCGACCGGCAACGACTGGTCGATTCGGGCCTTCATCACATTCATTCCCTGTGGAGATACCGGCGCGGACAGGACCGTATCTCTGCCGTTCCCGGAGGATGTTGCGTCCGCCAAATTCGTCCAGCCAAACATCACGCCGTGATCCGATGGGTTAATAGGTGTCGCTTCGATCCGAACAATGACTTGATCAGGCTTTGGCACCGGCATTGGTTTCTCAACAAGTTCCAAGCGCAGTAGCCCCTCTCCACTTACGGTAGAAAGAATCTGAAGATTTGAGGTGGGAACAGACATTGTAAAACTCCTTAATGACTTTTCGGAACAACCAGGCTGATGATTCAGGGTCATAATCATGACACCTTTCGTCACCACATTCCAGCAAAATTCTCAGGAGCTTCTTGCCTGGGTTGAATATTTTGATCCAACGGCCTACACGGCAAGGGAATAAACTTCAATGATGTCAGCGCAGAGGAATATTTGCGAGGCACAACGGCTAATCGAGAAATTCCTGAATGGTAGCCACGACCTCATCGAGTTGATCGTGATAGGTCCAGTGACCGGCGTCCGCTACGTTGACTACTTGGGCGTTCTGGAAGAGGTCAGCGGTGTCGTCTTGGCCGACGCGATGTTTGAACCCGTCCACGGAATTAATAATGAGGACCGGGCATGTGATCTGCTGCCACAATTCGGTTAACCGATCGAAGCCTATATTGAACGCCGGCCACGCGTGGGTGTAGTTGTCGTACTTCCACGTATAGGTTCCGTCTTCATTTTGATTCGAACCGTGCACAGTCAAGTGCCTTGCTTGTTCAGGCGTCAAATGTGGGTTCGCTTCGTGCATCCTGGCATAGGCTTCTTCGAGATTCGGATACCGGCGTGGTTGACGGCCCGCGAGCTCCCGCGTGTTGTTCACCCAATCACGAATTCGCTCTTTAACGGGTTGGTTTTCATGGCGTCCGAACCGACTTCCGACGGCCTCGATGACCACCAAGCGTTCCACCTTTTCGGGAAAGCAAGCGGCGAAAATCAGCGCGAGCAGGCCTCCCATGCTATGAGCAATTACGGTTGCAGGGGCATGCTCCGCCTGCAATACGAGCTGATCCAGATCGTACACGTAGTCGAGAAAATGGTAACTGGATCCACGAACCCATTCGGAATCACCGTGACCCCTCAGATCCGGCGCCACCACATGATAATTCGGCGCAAAGTGGCGGGCCAGTGAATCCCAGGTATGGCAATGATCGCGGAAGCCATGCACCAGCAGCACGGGGTTTGCCGCAGTATTGCCCCAATCCACGTAATGCAGTCGCAACCGCTGCGAATAATACTTGTGAGATGTGGGTGCCTCGCGCCACGGAATGGAGTCGTTCATGTTTGGTCTTCCTAGCTTAAATTTGATAAGTGCATAGCATAACAGATGGCAGTTCAGCATGATATGCCACGGATGCAATACAAATTTCATAGACATTCCCGATATTCGGCAGGATATTCAGCGATTGAGAATTCCTGCTCAGAAATGTATATACTCGATGTTCACAGGGCTCACAGAGTTAGGCTGTTTTTTTGCTCCACGGGCAGGATGTAGACTGAACGTGGCTAACTGAGATGCATACGACGCAAGATAATCGTCGGGAAGAACGAAAGGAACGAAAAAATGAAAAAGTTCGTCGTCATTGGAATCTTCTTTTTTCTGAATTCTGGGGCTGTGGTGAGTGTTGCGCAGCAAAGTCTTGATTCGGATGCGCTGGACGCGATGCGGGATTCAGATCCCTTCATGGCGAACTACAGCGAGATGTGTGCGGTGTGCCACGGGCCAAAGTTTGAAGGCACGGCCACGCAGGGTCCAGCGTTGGTGGGTGTGGAGTTTAAGCGCGGGGATACGGTCGCGGCGATTATGAAGAGCATCGAGGAGGGAAACGTTAAAGCGGGGATGCCGCCGTTTGTGGATGTGTTCGAGAAGAGTGTCATCAAGCAGCTTGCCATCATGATTACTGAGAGGCGTGCAAACAATCGGTTCATGGACTTTAAAGTGGATTCGCCTCTTGTTGTGCCCGAAGGGACGATTACAACGGAGAAGCACAACTATCGTCTTGAGTCTGTCGAGACGAAAATTGATCGGTTGCCGTTTTCGATCGCGCCGATGCCGGATGGTCGAATTCTTGTAACCGAGAAGACGCGAGGCATGCGCTTGATTTCGGCGGACGGAAAACATTCGACCATGATCGAAGGGGGGCCTCTCGGGCATGACGATGGGTCGAAGGTTCCTACAATTGGATTGATATTCGGAATCGGGTGGTTGCTGGATGTGGCATTGGACCCTTCGTATGAAGAAAATGGATGGATCTATTTACAATATGGTGATCGATGCAACGACTGCAACACGGTGAGTCGAAAATCGGGTGATCCGGTCTCGATGAACGTTCTCGTGCGGGCGCGAATCAGAAACGGCACATGGGTGGACGAAGAGATAATCTGGAAGGCGGACATGGAGGATTACACATCCTCCACCGATATGACCGCGGGCGGGCGAATCGCATTCGATGATGAGGGGCACGTATTTTTTAGCGTCGGTTTTAAGGGTCCCAAGAACTATATGGGCATTCAGGATCTCAGCAAACCCTACGGGAAGATTCATCGGGTGAACAAAGATGGAAGTATTCCGGAGGACAATCCCTATGTGAATGAGCCGGGGGCCATTACTTCTACGTGGACCTTCGGGCATCGTTCGCCGCAGGGATTAGAGTATGACCCTCGAACCAAACAGCTCTGGAATACGGAGATGGGGCCGCGCGGTGGAGATGAGTTGAACTTGTTGCTACCGGGGCGGAACTATGGGTGGCCTTTGTATTCCAAGGGCCTGGACTATGATGGGACACCCGTGGATTACGGGAAGGATCTGGGGATCGAATTCAGTTTAGACGACATCGAGCAATCGGTGGTGGACTGGACACCGTCTCCCGCGATTTCGAGCTTCCTGATTTACGACGGGGATGCCTTCCCAGAGTGGAAGGGAGATTTTATCGTAGGATCGTTGAAGGGCCGGGAGCTGTATCGTGTTGAATTGAAGGGAAACAAGTTCGTCAGAAGCGAGACGCTGCTTAGTGGGGTTGCTCGGATTCGAGATGTCGAGCTCGCGCCCGATGGTAGCATCTATGTTTTGCTGGAGCACGACAGCGGCGGGCGTATCGTTCGGATGGTACCGGCAGACTAAGCGGGAGTCGAGACCGCTACGCGCAACTGGAGGAGGATGAGGGACTCTAACCCGCAAGGCCGAAGCCGCCGGTTTTCAAGTCCGCGGCATTACAAATGGTGGAGGTAGACGGGTTTGAACCGACGACCTCTTCGCTGCCAGCGTCCATCTGTAAGCGACTGAACAGTGTAACTCGTTTGTTTTCAATAGTCGGAACGTTGCGTTCCTTGCACATAATGCACCAGATTGCAGGGGAATGCAAGCCATTGCAGGTAGACTACCTGTTTACCAAACGTCGCCCTTCTACAATAGCAAAATATGGACTCGGTTAACGGGGGCGGACCAGTCTTTCATGATGAGAGACGCTCCCTTTGTTTGTGAACACTGAAATCGAAGGCCAGAGCAACGCGGCTCGGAACCGGCTCCTTAGTATTTTCCAGTTTGTCACCCAATCGTCATGTATTTGCAAGGGTCCCGTAATATATCCAAGTTATAATTGTAACACTGAGAAGAAATGGAGATGTTTGTAAGCGTTAGGTGTGCAGGCGGCTTACATAGAACCCGGCAGTCCCTGGGAAAACGGCTACATCGAATATACCGATAGAATTCGTTGGGCTCCGAAACATCTTCGCCGTATTCTTAATTGCAAGATTACAAGGAGCACTTGCGTGTATTTGGGCTGAATTCTCTGTTATAGGAACCGCTACCTGGGAGCTGTGAAGATGAGTAAACTATCTATCGTACTATCTAATGTTAAAAAGGAAAAAGGAAAAGTTTTCAGAATCTTTAGTTCGATTTTTCTTGTGT
>JAYGCN010000181.1:0-2258 GCA_046583315.1 Candidatus Hydrogenedentota bacterium | reverse complement strand
CCTCAGGCGATTCGACCTTGACGACCTCCGCGCCCAAATCGCCCAACATTTTTGCACAATATGGCCCCGAGACCATCGTTGCGAATTCGAGAACCTTCACACCGTCCAACGCATTTGCGCTCATACTTTTTGTGTTCCTTCGATTGAGTTTTACAGCGTACTTCGCTATACCAGATTAATTCGCGTGCCGCATAGGCAAATTTGATTGTCGCCCGTGACCGCATCGCGTGCCTTCGCCGCTTCCAGAATTGAAGCCTTATCCGACGCGAGGATATCGAGCCCGCCCAATCCTTCCGGTCGACCGTCGATACACGGTACAAATCGCACGTCCGCGTTGTCCATCGGAAGCGTCACCTGCTCGGATATTTCCACCAGAGGAATCTCGGCAATGTCTGACCAGCGCTGGGACAATTGTGCCACGTCGTCACATTGAATTTCCGCCGTAGCGATACCGGTCACCCGGTCCAGCACCTGAGCCGCTTTCCAATCCGGACCCACCGGCATCCACGGGCCATCTTCGTCATGCGCGTGTGGTCCCAGTTGTTCATCGATTTCAAAAAACGTACCACCGGTGTCTTTCGGGTGCAGTTGCATGTTCAGAAACTCGGGCCGCTCGAAGTGGTGGGCAATGCGCACACCCAATTCCTCCACACGCGCGCGTCTCGGAGCATGATCGTCACACTGGGTGATTACCATATACCCGCCATCCCCACCGTGCCGCTCCAGATACCGACCGCCTGCCGTGTTTGGTTCTGTGGGAGCGACAACCTCCAACAACTGGTTGCCAATCGGAAACAACGCGTTCTCGAGACCAAATTTTCCAACGCCGGGATCGCGGTAACACACCTTGATGCCGAGCACATCGCATAACGCGTCTTCAACCGGTGCCAATTTCTCCGCTACCAGACAAATCTGACGAATTCGCAGCCACATGAGGTCTATCTCCATACCTTTGTCGGAAAATCCATGCCAGCACCATACCTGACCATTCGGAAACAGGTCAATTCAGACTTCTGACCGGAAAAGCACTCTCCTTGATTACAACGGTCGAGAAATGGTGCAATTACGATTCGTTCAATTGAGGTTTCCGAAACGTGAATAATGCGCGATACATCGTACGAGCGATTCTTTTTCTGTTGGTCGCCGTTCCATCGACGAGTCCGGCTTATGCCGCCCCGAATTTAATCGTGTTTATCGCCGACGACATGGCGTGGGATGACGCAGGCGCCTACGGGCATCCGCACATTCAGACACCCAACATTGATCGTCTCGCGCGGCAAGGCATGCGATTCGACCGCGCATTTCTTACAACGAGTTCGTGCAGTCCGAGTCGGAGCAGCATCTTGACCGGACGTTATCCGCATTCGACCGATGCTGGAGAGTTGCATTTGCCGTTGCCCGCGAATCAGGTGATTTTGACCGAGCATCTGCTCCAAAAGGGATACCACACAGCAGCAGCCGGGAAATGGCATCTTGGAAATCCTACCCGGGATAAGTTTGATACCATTTTAGGGGTCGACCGAAGCGGTGGCGACCGAAGCGGTTGCGAGAAATGGGTGGATGCACTGGCGGATCGCCCCAGAGACAAACCGTTTTTTCTGTGGCTCGCCGCGAAGGATCCGCACCGGAATTATCAGAAGAATACGATACCCAATCCCCACTCGCCGGGGGATGTTGTGTTGCCTCCATACATCCCCGATCTGCCCGGCGTTCGCGAAGACTTCGCGATGTATTACGACGAAATCGCGCGAATGGACAGTTACATTGGCAAGGTTCTCGACGAGTTGGATCGGCAAGGCATCGCGGACAACACCTGCATCATTTTCATGTCCGACAACGGACGACCCTTTACACGCGCCAAGACGACGCTATACGACAGCGGAATCCGAACCCCCTTCATCATTCGCTATCCGGGAGTCATCGAATCGGGAGCCACGACCAACAGCATCATCAGCGCCGTGGATCTGGCACCCACAATTCTCGAGCTGGCCGATGCGACACCAATGTCTTCGTCACAAGGCCACTCCTTTGCCAAACTTCTGACCGATCCCGAGACCGAGACCCGCGAGTACGCCTTCGCCGAACACAACTGGCATGATTTCACAGCACGAGAGCGATCCGTGCGGTCGAAGCATTACCTCTATATCCGAAACGAATATGCTGACCTTCCCGGAACACCCCCCGCCGACGCGGTGCGCTCACCTACCCATCAGGCGATGATACAGGCGCATGAAAACGGCGAGCTTATGCCGGATCAA
>JAYGCN010000166.1:0-14240 GCA_046583315.1 Candidatus Hydrogenedentota bacterium | reverse complement strand
GAGAACATTCGGTCTGCCGCGAGAACCGAAATGCAGACCAAACACCCTTCCCTGATCGCGATTTCGACTTCCCTGTTAAAGGTCGGATATTCAAATCCTATCGCCCCGCTCATATGATCTACTTTGTTTCAACAGAAGGTTTTCGCAACGCGGGAAGTTCCAGTACCTGGCCCTGAGCCAGTAATCTCTCGCGTAGCTTCGGATAGGGCACCTTTTGCACCGTTGTGTCTCGCTTAGCAGCCATCGCTGCTGCAACGCCCGCACTTTGACCGAGAATCATCCAGGTGGGCTCCACCCGGATGGAGGAAATCCCGACGTGGGTGCAAGACAGTGCCACGGGGACGAGCAGGTTAGAACATTCGTCGGGTTTAGGAAGTATGGCTCGATAG
This sequence comes from Candidatus Hydrogenedentota bacterium, assembly GCA_046583315.1. Classification (GTDB taxonomy): domain Bacteria; phylum Hydrogenedentota; class Hydrogenedentia; order Hydrogenedentales; genus DTSJ01. The sequence goes on along the minus strand of JAYGCN010000166.1, from coordinate 13,851 downwards.
GGGATGTGATAAACGTAGCCTTGTTTGGGGTTTTTTGTCCTTACAGGAAAAATGGTTCCTTCATTGATAACGCCGCCGTCCTTCAACGCGACCCGTTGGCAGTCATGTGAATCAATGGGAAAGGAAGAAATCACAATGGGGTCGTCCTTCTCCGGTTCTTCCAGGATATCCTTCTGGCTGAGCACATACATACCTTTCATGCGCCTCCCTTCGCGAACATATAGCGCGGGAGAAAAGTGTCCGTAGTTAGCGAATTCATCCTTGCACAGGCCCAGCTTGGCATACTTTACACGGATGCCTTCGGGTACAGCCGGGTCGGTCGTGAGAAAATGGTAGAGTTCTAGTGTGTACTGTTTGTGTGCTTCCCAGATTATTGCGCGTCCCGCTTCATCCGCTTCGCTCCAACCATTACCGCCACCGACAAAGCCCAAAGAGAACTGCCCGCCAATGGAATTGTTGCCGTCAAATTTTCCACCCGGAAGTGGGTAGAGATCGAAACCAGGTGTTCCGCCTGCTTTAATGAAACGACGTACGATTTCGAAGCGTGCGGGGTCGTAGTTCGAGGGCTTTGGAAAAGGTACACGATTTTCGGACTTCTCTGTTAGACATAGCCGAAAGCTGTAGACCATCACATTGGAATCGCCGTCTTCGTCCGGTCCGGCATCGGTCGTGGTAATCAGTGGCAGAATGTTTCCGTCGCTGTCAAAGCCGTTTATGTTCATCTTCGACTTCGGGTACTGTTTGCCCGCAAAGGATTCGCCATATTCAGCACGACCTTCACGTTCAATCGTCCAACTGACGCCAGCCGCAGCCATGAGGTCACCTTCGTAGGTGGCATCAATGAAGACCTTGGCAGTGAATGTGCCGTTGCTGGTGTGGACGGCGGTGATTCGCGTCCCCTCTTTTTTCACCGACTGGAGGTAACGATTCGTCAGGACTTCGACCTTGGCCTCATCGAGCATTTGCTTCGTCACGCGAGCAGCTACATGGGGTTCGTAAGTCCATATTGCGTGATCTTTGACGCTCACCGTATAGGGCAACTTAATTCCCCGTGATGTGTAGTCCTTCTCAATACGCGTGTGCCATTCATCGAATAGACCCATCACCGTGCTACGGTCGCATTGGTTTGAATCACTGTGACTCAGGCCACCTGTGTTCACAGCACCGATGTGGTCCGTCGGCTCCAACAGGATAACTGAGACCCCCTCCCGGGCGCTGCAATGGCGGCACAATACCCGCCGGGTGTGGCGCCGTAGACGATGACATCTGCGACCGTTTCAGCCTGAGCCGGGTAAGAGGTCAATAAAATCGCTACGAGCAGAAGCAATCGCGAACTGGACTGACGGATAAATGGCGGAATGAATCGCACCTTGGAAATCCTTTTCGTTGAGTCGAACTTTATAACCCGTTGTTTGTTCTAGGCTGATGGTCCTTCGATATGGAAGAGTTTGTTGTAGATGACCCACGTGCCGTCGACTTTTATCAGCGAAAGTGTATCCAGGTAGGTCTTGCCTACGAAGTCATCCCGTACGCGGGCTACGGCGGTGTCGCCTGCGATTTCGATTGACAGGATTTCAGCCTTAAGCGTTTCGCCCTTGTCCTTGGGTGATGGCTGCAGACTCCTGACGAGTTTCGCGTAGTCGGACACGGGTATCTCACGGAGGCCGTCGTCTGTGTAGCCTGTGATTTTTGCGTTGGGGTGAAATGCCGCGTGGACCTTTTCGGCGCTTGATTCGTTCGACGAGTCAAAGTAGGTCTGAATCGTATTTTCTATTTGTTGTTGGTCACTCATTGATACATCTCCTAAATATAGTTTGGTTTAGTTTACTGATAGCGCACGAATCTCTGAAACGAATCAACGATGGTCTGAGAAGGGGAACAGTAGCCCTAGTTCGATCGAATCGGTGCGCTTGTGCGCGATCGCGCGATACTCCGGACTGGTTATCATCGAGAGGAAGCTATCAGGCGAGGGGTACATGACGAGGATCATCCTGTCAATCTCTTCTTCGGAGATAACGGCCGTGAGGCCATTCATGCTCAAGACGGGGCGCGCTTTGGTCTGTCGAATTAAAGGCATGGCGTGCAAACCATAATCGTTATAGCCGGCCATTCCTCCGTTGTCGTTGAATCGAAGTAGATTAAGCATATAGACTGCGTCGGAGGATTCCGCCGTAGCGACGCGCGGCATCGCATTGCCACCGAAGGCATAAACGAGCGACTTCTCTACGCCTTGCATCCGATGGGGAAAGGCGACGCGATATTCGCTGCTTGAGCCCATCTCGACGACGACTTTGGCCGAGGGATACTTGCGCATCGTAACGCGATCCCAGCTCGCGGAATCCCGTCCTTCGACCGGTTTCGAGTAGCCGCGAAAAATGACTTCGCCTCCGAGCGACGTCAGCTTTGCCTCGGCGAGCGCGTCGTACTTGTTGTAGCTTTCCTCGCCATCGGGCTTGAACTTGACCAGGTCGATGACGGTCACGGGGCCTTCATGGTCGGACTGCGCGAGAAAAGCAAGGCCCCCGGGCGGAGAAGATTCTTGCGCCTGGAGTGAAAGGCTCACGATCAACAGTAACAGCAGCGGCGCAAGTGTACGATATGCCTTTTTCATGAGTTCATTCCTCTCGTGTTTTCTTCTTGTTTATTCAGTTAACTTACCAGATGAGGTGCTACTTCTTTAAGTATGGGGTGGATTTCTGTGAAGCCTTCTCGCATGGCAGCGAGTGCTGTTTCGATCTCGGTCTCGGATAATGGAGTTGATACCCTCAGCGCCATTAAATTCTCGAGCGTGCGTAGGCCTTTGTTCATGAGCGAGCGACGATACAATCCCATCACTTTCGACAGTCCCGGCGCGTTAGCAGCGGCCAAATAGTCGACCGGATCGACGACTTCTTCGTCGGTGGTCAGGTGAACACTTTGATGATTGCCGTATCCCATCACCTGACCCCTGATTTCCAGTTCCTTGAGAATATTCTGGATACCATTGGACATTAATTCACCGTTGGCATTAATACGCGCGATTTCATCTGATGTCATTATATTGAGACACGCTGTGCTGGCGGCAACACTCATGGGGTCGCCCGTGTGCGCGGCGATGGCGGCTATCCTGACTTGCTCCTTCTGGCTGAAGAGCTTCATGATGTCTTCGCGACCGCCAATCATGCCCATGGGCAGTCCGCCTCCGATGCCTTTGCCATAGCAGGTCATATCGGGTTTGACATCGAAGAGTGCTCCGGTGCCACCGTGGTCGAGCCAGAAGTTTACGATTTCATCAAAGATTAGAACGATGCCGTATTTGGTGCATAGCTCTCTCAGGAAGGTGAGGTAGCCGTCTTTGGGCTGGATCGTACCACCGGTTTGCACGCCTTCGGTGAGTACGGCGGCGAGGTCATCCTTGTTTTCCCGGATAATTTTCTCGGTCATCTCCTTGTCGTTCCAGTGGGTCATCAGTATGTTCTCTAGCGTATTCTTGGGCAATCCGCGAAACCCGTTAGGCAGATTGGGATTAGGCGGGATAGCCAGTGCGTCGTCGTAGGTGCCGTTATATCCCCCCCGTATCTTGAGGATTTTGTCCCTGCCCGTGAAACCCCGGGCCGCGCGTATGGCCCACATGAAGGACTGGGACCCGCCTAGGGTGAACCACACTTTGTCTATCGAGGGGACTCGTTTACACATCATTTCTGCCAAGACATCTCTACCTACATCGGGCTGGAAAGAAACGAGGCCCTTGGGTATCTGTTCCTGAAGGGCTTGGGCTATCTTTGGATTATTGTGTCCCATGATGCAGGTCATACCCACAATGAGATCGATATAGCGGTTCCCATCGACATCGTAGATATAACATCCGTCCACCCGCTCACCATAGGCGGGATAGGTTCCGGTGGGGTGAGACCTCAGTGCGCCACCGGGGGTAAATTTTTCTGCATGCTCGCACAGCTCCCGGGACTTTGGGGTCTTGCTGCGCCAAATCGCCTCAATCTCCTCCTCGTATTTAGTAAGAAGCTCTTCCGTTCTGGACATGACTCATCCCCTTGATAACTTCTACTGTTCAACGTGCTTTGAGAATAACACAAATACCATTAAGTGAATTGGATTCATTATATTTGCATGATCTGCCATTGTCAATCCTTGCGCAACAATCATTGTGGTCAGTTTTTACCTATTTATAAGCGTATTTTCAAATTAGTATTTCAGAGAATCGCTATTGAATAATGTTCACTATTTTGATACTTTTAAAGAAATTCATATGCATTCCCAATAGGATCACGCATTCCATGAGCATCGATACCCCAACCAGAGTCCCTCGCCCCCCGAAGGAGCAGCGGGTGGACACTATCGTCGAGTCGGCACGAAAGGTGTTTTGTTCGTGCGGTTACGAGAAGGGCTCCATCGTCGATATTGCGAGAGATGCGGGCATCGCGGAAGGCACGATTTACCGTTACTTCGAAGGTAAGCGTGGCTTGCTCTACGAAGTACTACGACGTCACTACACGGTCATCTTTGACGACATTCAGCAGACGCTGCCTGCCATAGAAGGACACGGCAATCGTCTACGCTACTTGATTCGTCGCGCGCTCGTTGCGATTTCAGGAGATCGCGGTATGTGTGGACTCATCACGCGCGACGTGCGCCAGTTCGACGACAACCATCCATCCATCGCACAAGACTTGAATCGCCATTTTGCGGTCCTGCTTGCGGACGAGATTAGGGCGGGCATCGAGGACGGCTCATTTAGCGTGGACATCTCGCCGGGTATCGTACGCGACATGATTGGCGGCGGACTCGAGATGATCGCGTGGTCATACATGACGACCGGAAAGGCGATCGATGTGGATAAAGTCACAGAATCTATTTCGCGAACAGTGCTCTGCGGAATCGAATCGAGCGATGCGCCCAACGAGTCTCTGGCTAGTTTGGTCGAGCGGCTGGAACATGCGGCGGACCGATTGGATTCCGCGTGAACACTTAGAGGATTGATCGATGGCAAAGACAGTAAAATACGGGATCCTTGGTTGCGGCATGATGGGCCATGAGCATTTGCGGAATCTGGCTCTGATTGATGGTGCACAAGTTGTTGCGATTGCTGAGCCGGACGAAGACATGCAGGCGCGCGCATTGGAGATTGCGCCGGATGCCAAGATCGTAGATGACATGCAGGCGTTGCTGAATTTTCCGGGTCTTGATGCGCTGGTCGTTGCAACACCGAATTATCAACACGGGGATCAGCTCCAACATATCCTTTCAACGACTGACTTACCCGTATTGATTGAAAAACCGATTGTAACCCGTCTGGACCAGGTTCAGGAAATAAAAACGGCGGCGCAAAACCATTCTGCACCTGTCTGGGTGGGCATGGAGTATCGGTATATGCCGCCGATAACGGCATTCAGAAAGCAGCTGGCGGAAGACCAAGTTGGGCCGATAAAAATGCTTAGCATTCGTGAACACCGGTTTCCGTTTTTGCAAAAGGTGGGTGACTGGAATCGCTTCAGTTGCAATACCGGAGGCACACTGGTTGAAAAGTGTTGTCATTTTTTTGACCTGATGCGGTTGTTGGGTGGGCAGGAAGTGATTCGCGTTTATGCATCCGCCGGACAAGACGTCAATCATCTGGATGAACAGTATGACGGTGAGACTCCTGACATCATCGACAATGCTTACGTGATTCTGGACTTTTCGGATGGGCTCCGGGCGATGCTGGAACTCAGCATGTTTGCGGAGGGCTCCGAATATCAGGAGGAAATTTGCGCCGTAGGTCCCCTCGGTAAACTCGAGTGTTATGTGCCGGGTCCCGGTCGTTTTCGACCCGCAGACAAGCCGGCATTGGAGCCGAAGCTGGTGTTTAGTCCGCGAGATTCGGCGGGACCTGTTGAGTCTGCAATACCGGTCGATCCTGCGTTGTTATCTGCCGGAGACCATAACGGTGCGACGTTTTATAAGCATCAGGGATTTTATCGTGCCATTACGGAGGGTACTCCAGTGGGCGTGAGCGTTGACGATGGGCTTAAAGCGGTGGTCATTGGGCTTGCGGCGCAGCATTCTGCGGAGATGGGAAAAACCGTCACACTGAGTGAAGACGGATTGAGTTTTTGAGAAGTTTAGAGAGTATCTGGATCGAAGGAGTACGGTCGAAGTGAAAGTAGAACGCATTGACGAAACTGGCCACGGCGAGGGTGTTATTCCGCTTTCGGGGAAGCTGGCATTTGGCGTAGGCGCTGTCGGAGAGTCCATGTTTTTTGGTCTCTTTGGCGTCTTTATTATGATCTACTACAATCAGGCCATTGGGCTCTCCGCTTCTCTCATCGGTACAGCCATTATGTTGGCCATGATCGGGGATGCTATTTCGGATCCGGTTGTCGGGATTGTATCCGACCGTTGGCGATCCAAGTTTGGGCGTCGTCATCCTTTCCTGTTGGCGGCACCTCTTCCCTTGGCCCTTTCGATTTATTGTATCTTCAACCCGCCGAAATCGATTACTGTGGACCCCGATGGTTCCACAGAAATGTATCTCTTCGCCTGGCTTACCGTTTGGACCATCCTCAGTCGAATGTTTGTTACGCTTTATCACGTTCCTCATTTGGCGCTCGGTGGGGAAATGACCAAGGATCAACATCAACGCTCTCAACTCTTTAGCGTCAATTCAATTTTTACCTTTGGCACCCTTGCCACCTTTATGTTCGTTGCCTTTAGATACTTCTTCGGCGATGATCGGATACGCGAATCAGATGGTCAGATGGTGCCGGGTCATCTGGATCCGGCAGCCTACGACCCGCTAGTGTTTACTGCATGCGTCGCTGTGTTGATTACGATTTGGGGCTGTGCCGCCGGGACATGGAGATACATACCCAGTCTGTCCGCGCCCCCTTCGAATCCACAGCCCATATCCCCGCTCACGTTTATAAAGGCCGTTGGGAAAACGTTGAAGAATCGTAATTATATGGTTCTTGTTATTGGCTTTTTCTTCTTTATGCTTACATCGGGTATATACGACACACTCGAAGTATTTATGTTCACTTATTTTTGGGAACTGAAGACGGAGCAGATGGCGTGGTTGAGACTCGTTGGAGCACCCGCCGCCGTATCGGGTGCGTTCTTGTCCCCGATCTTGATGCGAAGATTCGACCGCAAACCGGTGATGTTAACGTCGCTCGCGGGAGGGGTTATTTTCGCACAATTGATGGTCGATCTACGCCTGCTTGGTCTGATGGTTGAGAATGGAAGTTCGGCACTATTACCTATTCTCCTGGTGAATCGCTTCGGATTTGCGTTTTGCATCGGTGTGAGTACCGTGGTGATGTTGTCGATGATCGGCGACATCATTGATGACAATGAACTGGAAACCGGTGAGCGACAAGAAGGGCTCTACTATTCGGCTCGGTCATTCTTCGCCAAGGCTTCAAGTTCTTTTGGAATCTTTTTTGCAGGTATGGTTTTGGAACATTTCGTCCAACTACCTTCTGGAGCGATTCCGGGAGAACTTGACAGTGATGTCGTTCGCCGTCTCGGGATCATGGCCGGGCCAGTTATGGCAGTTGCCGCTGTCATATCCCTCTTCATTTACAGCAGGTACAGCCTTAATCGGGAACGGCATCAGGAGATTTCGAAGTTGCTGAAAGAAAGAGCGGTGTCCAATGAGGATGCCGATGCATAGGAATATTTCATGACTGACCAGGCAGCACGATCCAGCACATCATCCGTTATCGGGTTTAATCACATCGGAGTATCGGTGAGTGACTTGAAAGCCTCGATTGCTTTCTACTCGGAGGCGACATCTCTTGAAGTGGACCAATCCAAGAGACTGAGTAATTCGGCTGCGGAGAGGGCGAGTGGCTTTGGGAATACACCTGTTGACAGAGCCGTTTTGTCTGGCCCGAACGGGTATCTCGAGCTTTTTCAGTATGAAGCGTCGCTTGCTGGTCCGGTTGAGGAAATACCGGTGCAGGGACCGGGGATAACGCATGTTTGTTTTCAGGCACCGACGCAACGAGACCTGTATGGCCGGTTCAAGGGACTGGGTGCGACCGTTGTCAGTAGAGGGACTGAGCCTGTGGATTTGGGTGGGTACGGCGTTTACTATGCCTACGAGCGGGACGCCGACGGCATCATGTTTGAAACCGAGCATATGGACGAGCCGCATTTCGAAGGGCCGGTCTGGCTCTCGCATGTAGCTCTCGTCTCGCCTGACATCGACAGATTGGTTGAGTTTTACACGAAAATTATCGGATTCGAGCCCACCCGTAGAAGCGACAAGGTAACCGGTCCGAGGTTTGATGAGGTGGCCGATCATGACGACACCTTTATTCGTGCCGCCTGGTTTAACATGCGCAACATGATTCTCGAACTCTGGCAGTTTGTAAACCCGGCCACGCCGGAAACAAGGGCGCCAATCCCCTTCGAGAAGATTGGCTACAACAAGTTCGCCTTTGAAGTTATCGATATTCAAAGCGACTACGATCGGCTCACTAAATCGAGTGTTGAGTTTTTGTCGGAACCGGTTGAAACTGATGCTTCAACGGAGGTCTTTGGCAGAGACCCAGACGGTAATTTGTTTAGTCTGATTCAGCCATCAGCGGATTCAGGAAATTCTATTACGGCATTGAAGGCACGTTAATCATAATCACATTCACGCTCGACATATATTGAGCGATTACACTAAGGAAAAGAACGATGGGACCAATACCTCAAGGCGGCACAGTTGCGGTGACAGGCAGCGCGGGATTTATCGGCGGTTGGGTCGTGCGGCTGCTTTTGGACAAAGGCTACCGCGTGCGCGCATGCGTTCGGAATGCAAACGACGAGAAGAAAACAGGCTTTCTTAAAGCCATGCCGGGTTATGCATCCGGCCGTTTGACGCTTCATTCAGCAGACCTCGACGAGGCGGGCTGTTTTGACGATATTTTCAAGGGTTGCCAGGGCGTTGCGCATCTCTCGCACGTATCAGACTACAGTGACCTGGATTACGTCAAGAAGGTCTGCGATCACATTATCAACAGCGTCAACTTATCGGAAACCGTAAACCGCGTCATTGTGACCTCCAGTATCGCAGCGGTAATTTCCGAAACGGATATGCAAGAGTATGTCCGGCGACCCGTGCTGTACGAAGACCGTTATCCCGATGAACAAAATCCCAAACGCACGGCGAAAGGTGGCCAGGGCTATTCGATGGGCAAGGTACTGGCGCAACGTGCATTCTCTGACGCCGCCGAGGCGAGCGATCGATGGGATGCCATCACCTGTTGTCCCGGCGATAACGTCGGCCCAATTCTTTCGGCCCATCAGAAAGACGCTGGTCCCTGGCAACACCACATTGTGACCATGTTACTAGGTGAATATTCGCAGAACGTCATGGGCGCCTATCGACCCTGGTACACCGTCGATGTGCGTGACACGGCGGAGGCACACATTCGGTTGCTCGAAAGTGTAAATGTTGAAAACGGTCAGCGTTTCATCGCCTGGTCAACAGACACACCTAAAGTGGAAGAGGTATGCGCCAGCATCGACCGCCTTCTCCCGGAACTCGGTTTCGCCGGAGCAGACCTCGTCGATCCGCTCCCCGAAAAGGTTCGCGCCAAAGAGGACTACTTCAGGGCTATCTGGGCAGGCTGCGAATTGCGCAACGACCGAATCCGCGAAACAGTCGGCATGGAATTCCGCCCGATAGACGTTTCGATACGCGACTGCGTGGAATCGCTCTTGTCGGTCGCGAAGGTAGAGCCCGTACTCAAGCCGGGATTTGCGCTGCGAACATGAAGAGGACGAGGATTTCAGATCGCCTGTACTTTGTGCTCAATATGAATTTGGGAATCAATCATTCCGCATAATGAATCCGGATCGTAGTGGCGGATCGGCGGGAGTATTTGGCGCTTGATCGGGTGCGGGGGTGCTGGTGCCGATGCGGACGGTGCCTGCTGGAGCGGCTTTGATGGTGACACTGTTGTCGATCACGGAGGCGCCGGTAAAGGTCTCCGTGCTCGCGACTATTGAGGAGTTGCCGTTTATTTTAATGGTGCCGTTGGCATCAACAGCCGCTAAGGCTTCGCCCAGGGTATTCCAGGGCGTTGCCTGGGCACCGTTTTTTGGACCGGAGTAGCCGAAATCGCTGTAGACGGTGTCCGTTGGGCCGGGATCGAGTTTGGGATGGGCATAGAAGAACTCGATGATTTGGCGGGATAATGTGGCGGACAGCGCCGGGATGTGGCCGCCGCCTACGATGGTCCATAGTTCGGCGGAGCCTCCGGAATCGCATGCGCTTTTGTACCGGGTTACGGTGCTCTCTGCGCCGGGTAAATTCAGTTCGAGATCGATATTGGGCGCGGAGGTGTCAGGGGTCAGCGCGCAGCCGTTCTTTGCGGCCCATTGCTCGACGCTTTCGACCGCGCTGGTGTACTCCCCTCCGGGTGCGGGGTAGGTAAAGCCGCCGTCATATAGGATTGAGGCGTCGTTCGTGCCATGAATTTGGAGGACGTGTACGGGGCTGGAGGCCTGGCAATCGTTGGCATCCGGAACGGTCGCCCCGGCGAGGCTCGCGATCGCGGCGATCGTCGCGGCATTGTCGCAGGCCATACGATACGACATGAACCCGCCGTTGGAATGGCCAATGAGATATACGCGGGAAGAATCGACGTTGTACTGCGACTTCATTTCATTGATGAGGTCCATGAGATAGTCGCTATCGTTGTCGGGCGCGCCGTAAAAATTGCAGCACGCCGGTGTCGCGCTCCAAAATCGCTTCGGGTCTGTGGTGGTTCGTCCATCCGGGTGTAGATACAGGAAGCCGAATTCGTCAGCGAGCGGCGTGAATTGCATATACGCCTCTTGTACGGTGCCGCTCAGGCTATACCCATGAAGCAAGAGTACGAGTGGCATGGGCGTTTCGGAATCGTAGGATGGCGGTACGTGAACGCCGACCGAGCCTCGGCCCACGTCGATGGACTGTGCCATCGCGGTGAGTGAGAGCGAAATGAGTACTGTTGCTGTGACCGAAAGTCGTGTTCTACTCACAGATTCCCATACTTTCCAAGTGTCCTTTGCTGGTCTAACCCCATTTATGGTAGCACACAAGGGCGGTGCTGCGGAATCGCCGCGTCACGAATCTGCTCGGGCGTTTCTTTACTTCTGGTGTTTTCCTCCAAGTCCGCGGGGACATACCAGTGAACTTTATCTCCGTGGTAAGCGTTCCAGACGGCGTCGGCGACTTCGGACGCCGCTATCGTCCTGCTGGCATCGGTTAGGCCAGCATTTTTTTTCGGAATATCTTCGTAGTTCGAGACTGCCTCGCCCTCAACGTATTTACTGCTTTTCCACAACGGCGTATCTATGATGCCCGGCATCACATCTGAGGCTCTGACACCGTAGCGCGCCATCTCCACACTCATCGATTGAGTAAAACCCTTTACCGCGTGTTTTGTGGCTCCATAGACCGCCATGCCGGGGCTGCTATGGATGGCGGCAGACGATGCGGTGGAAAAGCAGAGAGAGTTCTCGGTCTGTTTCAGCAGGGGCATGGCCGCATGGGTGCCATTTAGAACGCCGATCAAGTTGATATTGACGATGTCGATAAGTTTTTCGAAAGGCACGTCATCAAAATAGCCACCCACTGTGATACCGGCATTGTTAAACATGAGATCCAGGTGACCCTCTGTTCGCTCTGAAAACGTCGCCATAGAGGCATCGAAGGCTTCTTTGTCCCGAACATCTAGGCGTCCAATGAGACAACGCTCATCCAACTTTTGTCTGAGGTCCACAAGAGCATCGGCATCAACGTCATAACAACCAACGAACCAGCCTTTTTCATGGAATAGCTCTGCCGTGGCGCGGCCAATTCCACTGGCCGCTCCAGTAATGAAAATGGATTTTTGCTTCATCGCTTTCTTCCCTCCGGATGCGCCCTCTAAAATCATTAATGACCTACCACTTGCAAATATGAGCTTTTGGTATTCTGTCATAGAAACCTTGAAAGAATAACACTTTGTATAGCATATCTGATCAGTTTTGACATTATCGTCGGTAAATTACACAAGTTGATAGCCAACTGAAACCGGAATGGTTTGACATAAGTCAAGACTTCTGACACGTGTTCGACCTCTCTTTAAGGGAGGTCGTGATGGGTCTGGCGAAATTAAGGAGATATATGGTGAAGCGATTGGATAGAGTTCTTTGGTGCCTGATGCTTTTTGTCGGCACGATCACAGAGTGCCTGGCCGATGAGGGTGTGCCTAGTTTCATAATCTCAACAGTCGCGGGCACGGGCGAAGGTGGTTTCTCGGGCGATGGAGGCCCGGCAATCAAGGCCAAGTTTTCGCCGGTGACTTCTGTTGCCATAGACAGTGTCGGGAATCTTTACATTGCGGACAATGGAAACCGACGCGTGCGAAAAGTGACGCGCGACGGCATCGTACATACCGTGGCCGGAACTGGCAAATCGCGACCTCAGGAAGACGACCTTCCAGCTCTTGAGACGAATCTTGTAGGCGCTTATGGCATCGCAGTTGATTCGAAAGACAATCTCTATGTGCTCAATCGCAGGCACAGCAAAATATACCGGATTGGGCCCGATGGTATCGCGCATACTATTGTGGGTACGGGCGAGAAAGGTTTCAACGGTGACGGAATACTCGCGAACAAGGCAATGATCTCTTGGCCGAATCACTTGGTGGAGAACGTGCAGGGAGAACTCATCATTGCCGACTCAGGCAACTATCGAATACGCGTCGTCGGGAAAGACGGCATTATCCGTACCATCGGCGGCACAGGCGAAAAGGGATTTAGCGGCGATGGTGGACCGGCGACGGAAGCTCGAATCTCGGGTGCTTCGGCGATAGCAATCGATCGAGAAGGCAACATTTACTTTGCTGACTTTTCCAATCACCGAATTCGAAAAATTGCTAAGGACGGTATTATCACTACGGTAGCCGGAACCGGGAATCCAGCGTATAACGGCGAAGGTCTTAGAGCAACTGAAGCGAATATCGGTGAGCCGTGTGGTGTAGCGGTTGACGATGACGGCATATTGTATATTGGAGACCAAGTGAACAACCGGGTGCGCTCCGTGGCGAAAAATGGCCTTATGTTTACCGTATCCGGCACCGGCGAGCGAGGGTACGCAGGAGACGGAGGGCCTGCGCTTCAAGCGTTAAATGCCAACCCAGACATAATGGCATTCGATCAGGGGGGCAACCTGTACTTTGCAGATAATGTTAACTGCTGCATACGAAAGCTGACCCGCGTGACTTCTCCCTAAACGAAGAGTATTTGATCCTACGCCCAAATCATCTAAACGATCCTATACAACTATGGTACTTGGTTGCCCTGTGCAGCTTCCCAGAGTTGATACCACTGGGTTCGCGACAGCTTAATGGAGTCGCTGCCCGCTGATTCGCGTATGCGATCCGGCTGATTCGTCCCGATGATTACTCGGGGTTGAGAGGGAAGCGCCGCGACCCATGCCAAGGCGACTTGCTCTGTAGTCGCGTCCAATTCCTTGCCCAAGGCGACCAGTGCGTCTCGTGTTCGTATTGCGTCTGCATCTTCCCCAGTTATAATGCGTCCCCCGGCCAGGGGTGACCAAACCATGGGATGAATACGGTGCTGCTCGCACTGGTTTAACGTTCCATCGTACATGGCATCCATGTGCAAGAGATTCACTTCGAGTTGGTTCGTCGCGAGGATGCCGTCGAAACAACTTGAGAGGAGGTCGAACTGAGATGTCGAATAATTCGATACGCCGACTGAACGAACTTTTCCTTTATCGATGACTCGCTGAAGCCCATCCGCAGTATCGTCCGCCCGTGTCAGCCAATCGGGGCGATGGACGAGTAGCACATCGATCATATCGATTTGAAGCTCACGCAG
>JAYGCN010000232.1:0-9497 GCA_046583315.1 Candidatus Hydrogenedentota bacterium | reverse complement strand
TCTCGAACAAAGCCATCAAGAAATCGAATCCACATCTCGTGGACATTGGTGTGACTGCCTTGACGTATCTTGGCAAGCCGGTACCGTCGGATTTTGAGGGCGAGAATATTTTTTAGACGACCAGCGGTCGGTATCTACTGTTAGGACTGTGCAGGTGGATTGATGGAATCTGCCGAAATAATTCGACGGAATTCGCATATTGATCTACGAGAGTGGAAGATTATCCTGTTATCCGTAATGCGGGGTAGGTGTGTACCCAATTGAGACACATTCTTTAGAATGGATTGCCAGGAGCGACATGACCGAATTAGAAAAATTGGGCTGGTCGGATGCCTTCGAAAAAAAGTTTCGGGATGCTGCAGCTACTATCACCGACGCGATTCCGGCCCGCATCGTGCGCGAGGACCGAGGACTGTACCGCGCCATCGCCGCAGGGCAGAACACTCCCGCCGAAATTACGGGCGCGTATCGACATGACCATGTGCGATCGGAAGATTTTCCGGCCGTAGGCGATTGGGTCGTGGCTAATCAGATACACGGCGAAGAGAAGTTACGCATCCATGCTCTTCTTCCCCGCCGAACGGCTTTCTCGCGCACGGCCGCAGGAACTACATCCGAGAAACAGGTCGTCGCGGCGAACGTGGACACCGTATTCATCGTCATGGGACTGGATGGCGACTTTAATGTCCGCCGGGTCGAGCGCTACGTTTCACTTGCTTACGAAAGTGGTGCCCAGCCCGTAATCGTCCTGAACAAGTCCGACCTTGCAGAATCGCCAGCGCAGCGGAAATCGGAGACCGAGGATGTCGCCATGGGTGTGCCCGTATACCTGGTGGCATCTCTATCCGGTGAGGGTATCGAAGCTCTCAGGCCCTTTGTCAGTGTAGGACAAACGGTTGCGTGTCTCGGCTCGTCGGGCGCTGGTAAGTCGACTTTGATCAACGCACTCCTCGGGGAGGATACGATGGCCACAGGGGCCATTCGCGAAGACGATAGTCGCGGCCGACATACGACGACCCACCGGCAACTGCTTCGACTTCCCGGAGGTGGCTCGCTCATCGACACACCGGGCATGAGAGAGTTACAACTGACAGGTGACGAAGGCGGGCTGGATAGTGCATTTAAGGATGTGGAGACTCTCGCAGAAAATTGTGCATTTCGTGATTGTACCCATGGCAACGAGCCTGGTTGTGCGATTCGTATGGCGCTCGATAGCGGCGAACTCGATCCCGCACGTTATCGTTCCTACGAAAAGTTACAGCGCGAACTCGATTACGCGCAACGGCGCCAGTCAGAATCATTGAACTATCAGGAGCAGCAGCGTACCAAGGCCAAAGGCAAGATCCATAAACGAATTCAGAACGAAAAGAGAAGAAGGTAGTAAACTTCGTTCTCAATCCCATGAAGTGACTACCCGACCTTGAAGGTGAAGATATCTTCTAGGGCAGTGCCGGCGGATTGATGGCTTGCTTTCTGATGTAGCGTTCCATTTCGCTGGTGAGATTGGGTGCGTCGTTGCAGGTGTAGATGATTAGGATGCCGTCGTCGGGGTACATGCGGAAGTCAGCAAAGAAAATTCCGTTGCCGCCGTTATGGGAGATGAAGCGCGTATCGCGTTCGGTTTTGGTCATTGCCCAGCCGTAGCCGTAGAACCAGGTTTTCTCTCTGTTTTCGGGAACGTGCGGCGTGAAGATATCGTTCAGCGATTTCTGATCGAGGATTTCGGTGCCTTGCAGAGCCTGATACCATTTGTACATGTCGTTCACGGTGGACATGATTCCTCCGTTGGCGCGTAAATTCCAGTAGGGGCCGTCCTCCGCCCATGGTTTGTCGTTCACCGTACCCCAGTCTTCTCCATCTTTCATGTAGCCGTGCGCAATTACGTTGTCTGACCAGTCTGCGACATTGTAGCCGGTGTCCAACATACCTGCAGGCACAAAGAGGTTGTCGTGGAGGTATCTTTCGTAGGGTTGGCCTGAGGCGATTTCGACGATTGCTCCGAGCAGGCTGTAGCCGAGGTTGGAATACATGTGGCGCTCGCCCGGGTCCCAGCGGAATCGCATTTTCATGGCACCGTCGATGACGTCTTGGCGGGAAGTTGGATCAAAATCGTCGCCTACCATGCTACGGAATCCGGCGGTGTGGGTGAGAAGGTGGTGAATCGTGATCTTGCGTTTGTCTTTGGGGACGTTATCGAAATATCTTGTGATTTTATCGGAGGTCTTGAGTTTGCCTTGCATCTGGAGCTTCATGATGGCGGCGCCGGTGAATTGTTTGGTGATGGAGCCAAAGGTGAACACGGTGTCGGAGGTGTTCGGAATATTATCTTTCCGATTCGCGAGGCCGTAGCCGTTCGCAATGATGACTTCCCCGTCTTTCTCGATGAGGATACTGCCGGTATAGCCGATGTCGGTGAGTTTGAGCATGAATTCGTGATACGATTGCCCCTCTTCACCGTGGATGATTGGTTCAGAAGCCGTTCCCTCGTCTGGCACCAGAGCCAAGATGGTGAGAAACGTGATTACAAGATATTTCATGAGTTTCTTCCTCCCCGATACAGAAGACTTACGAGGATTGGAGGTTTTTAATGGAGTGAAGGTTTCGTTCAGCGTACAAGTGTCTCATTGGGAATTGCAATGCTTCTATTTAGATGGGGTTAGAATTGAACGCGAAGTTGTTAAAAAATTATCTACTGTTGCATCTGATCGTGGTGATCTTCGGATTTACGGCGATATTCGGCAAGCTGATCAGTCTGGATTCGGGTGTGCTGGTCTGGTACCGCATGCTGATCGCCGTGTTTGGGATCGCAGTCTATTTTCGGCTCACCGGCCGATCATTTCGTCTGCCTATCAAGATGGTCGTGAAAACCCTGCTGGTAGGTCTACTCGTAGCCGGACATTGGGTGTGCTTTTTCGAATCGATCAAACGCTCAAACGTGTCTATCGGTCTGGTCTGTCTCTCGTTGGCACCATTTTTCATTTCCTTTCTTGAACCACTCCTGTTTCCAAGACGATACAGAGCCTACGAGGGTATTCTTGGGGTGATGACGGTGATCGGAATGGCCGGCATCTATTCCTTTGAATCCCAGTATGTCAGCGGGATTATCGTGGGCATTCTCGCGGTGAGCCTGTCATCGCTGTTTACCGTGATTAATGCGCGGCTCGTGCGCAATCACGATTCGAGCATCATCTCGTTTTATGAGTTGATCGGGGGATGGGCGGGACTCTGCATCTACCTCTTCGCGATACGCGGTGTTGAGGTCAGTGAACTGGCGTTGAATTGGGAGGATTCGATATATCTGCTAATCCTCGGCCTGATCTGCACCTCGTTCGCCTTTATAGGCAGCGTTCATGTGATGAAAGTCATCACGCCCTTCACGACAATGTTGATCATTAATCTCGAACCAGTATATGGTATAGGGCTGGCGCTGGTGATTTTTGGTGAAACTGAATTCATGTCCTGGGGATTTTACCTGGGGGCCGCGGCCATCCTTGGAAGCATTGTAGTGAATGCCATGTTGGCCCGAAAAAGGGCGCCAATGGCTCCTTCAAACCTGAATGAGAAAGACGATATTCAATGACTCAAGACAGCAAAAATATGATAGAAGTACCTGGGAAGTTTGTTGAACTTTCTGAATGGGCACAAACGGCGCGTCCGTCGCTACTCAATGAGCGTCGCCGACGTAGTGCGGAGTTGCCGCTTCGGTATTGGAATCAACAGGCCCATTTCACGACACCCGCTTCGGGTACGCCAGAAAAGGCTATCAAAGGGCTTGTGGCTGTGCCGAAGATTTTGAAGCGCTTCGGGATTTCACCCGCTGATATTGCTGCGCGCACGGGTATCCAAGAGGGCGATATAGAATCGCTGTTGAATCAGGAAAACAAGCACTCCCCATTTGTGATGGTGGACGCGGAAGATGCCGTGGCCTTTACTGAGGAATCGTCCATTCGTGCACGCACAGGTGCGGTGCGCTGTTTCACGGAGGAAGATTGGGGTACGACCTTGCCGTTCTTCCGTCCGGGTGGCCTGGAGCTGCAGAGTTGCGTGGATGATTTGATGACCGTATTGCCGCACGTCGCAGAGGGACGGGCGCCGGAAGATTTTCCGATAGCGGGCATCGTATGGCCTAAAGTAGAACATCCTGCCGAGTTGGAGTGGGTATGTGAAATGTTGAATCGTATTGAGCGTGAGTTGAACCTCGAAGCGAATCAGATAAAGTTGGAATTCTTGATTGAGTCGGGCCATGCCTTGGCGCATTTGAAGGATCTGGTTGATGTGTGTGTGCATCGTTTGGTTGGTCTCATCTGGGGCATCGCGGATTACAGTGCGGACACCAATCTGCCGTCCATTGAAAACGCCCATCCCGTGTGCGATTGGGCGCGGTACGAAATTGTGAATATGGCGGGCGCGTTGAATGTGCCGGCGATAGACAATATGACGTTGAATTACCCGACTCCGGTGCATCGGGGCAGTGATCTTTCCGAGGCGCAACAGGCGGAGAACAAGGACAAGATTATGGGTTCGCTCGATGAGGTCTATCAGGACGCCGTGCACGGGATTAATCTTGGAATGACTGGTAAATGGGTGGGCCATCCCGCGCAATTATTTATGGTATTGTTGGCGTACCGCAATGCGATTCCCAAGTCGCAAATCGAAAAAGATCTGAAAGATATTGATGCCTATACCGCGAGTGTCGAAGCCGGAGCGGGCGCAACGATGCTCGGCGATGGCAGGGAACAGTATATGGCTGATCGGGCCACGGACCGACATTTGCGAGCGCGTTTGCGTCGCGCGACGGCCTGGGGTGCGCTGGATGGGAAGAAGGCACATGGCCTGGGTATTATCTCCGACGACGAACTTGCGCAGTTGGGCTAGGACGTATGAGCAGCCGAACAGCCAGTCGATTTTTCGAAGATTTTGAAGTTGGGCAGGTGATTCCGCATCGTGTCGGGCGCACAATAGGGTCGGGCGAGCGCTCCCTGTATATCGCGTTGACGGGAGACCGATATCCGATACATTGTGACGACGTGTGCGCCCGCTCCCTAGGGTATTCGTCTTCACCCCTGCATGATTTACTGATTTTCCATGTCGTTTTCGGAATGACCGTTGAGGATATTTCACTCAACGCGGTGGCAAATATCGGTTATGCGGACGTGCGTTTTCTTGAACCTGTCTATGAGGGAGATACGCTAGGGGCGAAGTCGGTAGTTCGGGGGCTGAAAGAGAACTCTTCCGGCAAAAATGGAACGGTGTATGTCGAGACCCGCGCCACCAATCAAGATGGTGTACGGGTTCTGAGCTTCAACCGTTGGGTGATGGTTCATAAGCGTGACACGACGACATCGTCGGGCGTGGATGAACGTCCGACCCTTCCTGCGACAGTCGACGTGGCTTCGATACTGCATCCCGATTTTACTGACGACCTTCAGTGGGTGACGGATGCGTTTCTGGAAGATTACAGCGTGGGTGAGTGGCTGAGCGACGGTGCGGGCATGACCCTCGAAGAGTCTGAGCATGCCATGGCAACGCGGCTATATCAAAACACGGCCAAGGTACATTTTGACAGTCGCATGATGAAGGACACCTCTCATGGCAAGCGTCTCGTTTATGGTGGGCATGTGATTTCGTTGGCGCACAGTCTCTTGTATACGTTGATCCCGAATGTCGTCCGGATTGCCGGATGGAATGCCGGTACACACACGAATCCGACCTTTGCAGGGGATACGTTGTACGTGACCGCGCGAATTCTGGAAACGGAAGACATCGACGGGCGCTCCGATCTTGGACGTGCGCGTGTACAGCTCTTGTGTATCAAGAATGCATCACCTGCGGAACTGGATTTGAAATTCCTGGACGATGATGCATCAGGTCGCCCAAAATATCCGCCTGAAGTAGTGTTGGATCTGGATTATTGGTTGATTTTGCCGACGCGCGGAGCTGAAGCATGAAGAGTCTAACGGATTATCTCCTTGGAGTCTGGGCCGATGCTGAATGTCAACTGAAAGGCATTGATGCCTGGCGCACGGCGCCGGACGATCATCAGGTCATGATTCGATCCTATGCACGATTGGCCACGCGGGTTGAGGCATTGTCCGCCCTTCAATCGTATGCAGACTCCCACGAGGGGTGGATTGGTGAGACCACTGACTTGTTCGCGCAGTCAGTCCTCGTAGGCATGGTCGACGAGCCATGCGTTACGGCTTTGTCCGAAGAAACCCTGGCGGAAGTGATGCGCATCGCAACACCATGTGACCCGGGAATTGTTGATACTTATGCGGCTATCGGGCAGGCTTTGTTGGAAAGCGATGGTGTCAACAATCGAGGCGTTGCTGTCGCCAATGAAGATGATTCGGCGGAACAGGAATTGCGATCCACGACGCGAAAATTTGCGCAGGAGAACGTCGCACCGCGTGCCGAGTCGATTCATCGCGAGGACTTGCTGATCCCGGAAGACATCATTACTTCGATGGCCGAGTTGGGTTATTTCGGACTATCGATACCGGATAAATATGACGGCGTTGGCATGAGCAATCTAATGATGGTGCTTGCGACGGAAGAGTTGTCAGCGGCATCTCTGGGTGCGGCAGGTAGTCTGATGACACGTCCGGAAATCCTTTCGAAGGCGTTGCTGAAGGGTGGCACCGAGGCTCAGAAAGCAACATGGTTGCCGCGTATCGCCTCGGGTGAAACGATGGTGGCCGTGGCCGTGACGGAGCCGAATGTCGGGTCTGATGTGGCGAGCGTGTCGTGCCGGGCGACTGAAACGGAGCTAAATGGACAAGCCGGATATCTCCTGAACGGTGCCAAGGCTTGGTGTACTTTTGCCGGACGCGCGAATATTCTGGCACTGCTTGCAAGAACTGAAGACGGCGCCGCTCTGGGTCATAAAGGCCTGAGTTTGTTCATTGTAGAGAAGAATGCTCATGAAGGGCATGAGTTTGTGGATGTGCAGGATGGCGGGGGTAAACTGAACGCCAAGGCTGATGCGACCCTCGGTTATCGCGGCATGCATTCGTACACGCTACAGTTCGATGACTATTTTGTGCCTGCCGAGAATCTGGTGGGTGAAGAGGGTGGTCGTGGTAAGGGATTTTATCTGCAGATGGATGGATTTGCTGCGGGACGACTACAAACGGGTGGACGCGCAGTGGGACTTGGTCAAGCAGCACTCGAAACGACGATACAATACGCCAAGGACCGTCCACAGTTCGGGCGACCCATCTCCGAATATCAAAGTACTCAGTATGAAATTGGACGAATGGTCGTTGATCTCGAAGCGGCAAGGCAGTTGACCTATGCGGCAGCTCGCGCGATGGATAACGGGGCTACAAATGCGAACTTGCTGGCCTCGATGGCGAAGTTGTTTGCGTGTCGTGTCGCCGTGAACGCTACGCAGAAAGGTCAGCTCATGCACGGCGGGTGGGGCTATGCCGAGGAGTATCCTATTTCGCGGTATGTAGTGGATGCGCTCGTATTGCCGATTTTCGAAGGGGTTGAACCGATTCTTGAGATGAAAGTGATCGGTCGCGGACTCCTGGGCTGAGGCGTGTGATGAATGTCATCCAGTCGATACGCGAACACTGGTATGGGGACAATCTCGCGATAATCGACGGGAAAACTCGCTTCACCTACGACCAGTTTTATGCGCGTGTTGATTCGTTGTCCCAAGGAATTATTCGGCTCGGTGTGAAGAAGGGCGATGTGGTGTTGGCTTGGCTGCCGAATTCCTTTCAAGCCATCGAAACCGAGTTGGCGTGTATGCAAATTGGGGCGATCTGGGTGACGCTACACGCGGGATTGACCTGGAGTGAGGTGAGTGAGATTATTCGATCCACCGATCCGACCTTGCTGGTGAGTGACGAGAATCTCATTGACCCTGAGACAATCGAAACACTCCATGAAAATGGGCTCTTATGCCTGTTTGTTGATGATGGATATGAGGCGCTTATTCATGCGAATGCGGCAGTGAGACCTGACGTTGAGGTGTCTCTATCTGATCCGGCGCGCCTTCGCTATACCTCCGGCACGACGGGGCGCGTGAAAGCGGCCGTATTGTCGCATGCAGTCTACAAATCCTCGCTGGATAACCTGACGAATGAATTGCACGAGCTGAGTCCCGATGATCGGGTGTTGCATGCTGCACCGTTAACCCATGCATCGGGCGCGCTGATGTATCCGATACTCGCGGCAGGAGGCACCAACGTGTTGTTGCCACGATTCGATGTCGAGACCGTGCTCGAAACGATTCAAGAAGAACGCATCACGACGATGTTTTGCGTGCCCACGATGCTTCAACGCTTGTTTGCTGATGATACGTACCAGCAGTATGACCTCTCCTCATTGAAAACGATTTCCTATGGCGGTGCGGCGATGTCAGCGGATAAATTGATTCCGCTCATCGAAATCCTGGGTCCACGCCTGATGCAGATCTATGGACTGACTGAAGCGACACATCCAATCACGACGTTGACGCGGGAGGATCATTGGGTTGACAGTTCCAAACTAGCATCGATTGGACGTTTAACCCCGTTTTGCGAATTGAAAATCGTTGATGACCAAGGCGAAACAATTACGGAGTGCGGCCCCGAACATGTGGGCGAGTTCTTTGCCCGTGGTCCGAATTGCATGGATGGATACTGGCGTGATCCCGAGGCGACAGCGGAATCAATCATCGACGGTTGGGTTGCGACGGGCGATTTGGGTTATGTCGATGTCGATGGTTATTATTGGATCGTGGACCGCAAGAAAGACGTAATCATCACCGGCGGCTTCAATGTGTACAGCTCGGAAGTTGAACATGTCTTGATGGGCCACCCCAGTGTGCTCGAGGCGGCGATCGTCGGTTTGCCCCATCCCGAGTGGGGTGAAGAAGTGCATGCGGTTGTTGTCCTGGAAGGCGACAGCGTTGATGGCGAGACCTTGCGTGCCTATTGCCGCGAACGATTGGCCGGCTATAAGACACCCAAACGCATTACGATTCTATTGGAACCGTTGCCCAAGAATCGATCGGGTAAAATATTGAAGAGGACTATTGTGGAAGAATTGAACGAGACTTTGAAGGAAAGATTATGAGTGCTGGCGTATTCGCATCGTTAAAAATACTGGATTTTTCGACACTTCTGCCCGGACCCTTCGGCACGATGATGCTGAGCGATATGGGTGCCGACGTCGTGCGGGTGGAGTCGCCGACACGCTGGGACATGACGCGCTCACGTCCGCCCTTTGATGACGGGGTGTCGGCGGGTCAGGCCTTGTTGAATCGATCAAAGCGCTCTCTTGCACTTGATTTGAAGAAACCCGGTGCGGTGGACGTGGTCAAGCGTATGGTGAAGGAGTACGACATCGTCCTGGAACAGTTTCGGCCGGGTGTGATGAAACGGCTCGGCGTGGATTACGAAACTTTGGTCAAGGAAAACCCGAGTCTCATTTATTGTTCGCTGACGGGGTATGGGCAGACCGGGCCGCTGCGGGATCGCGCGGGACATGACAACAACTAT
>JAYGCN010000093.1:0-33309 GCA_046583315.1 Candidatus Hydrogenedentota bacterium | reverse complement strand
TTTGCTTACTTTTCACTCTTCCGGAAAGAAAAGTAAGTTGGTTTATTGGCAGGTTATTCGTTATTATTTGTGACCCTCTAACCTCAGAAAGACTTATGAAACATTATATGAAAACGATAATTACTGCCTGCATCGCATTCGGATCGATTCTCAACGCTCACGCCTCAGACGACACCCTGTACTTCAATTGGATTAACAGCTACGACGAAGGACTTCGCCAAGCGAAAATATCCGGAAAACCGATGCTGCTCAACTTTCGATGCGTTCCGTGAATGGCTTGTCGCCTTTTTGATGCACAGGTTGTGCAGACTCCGAAAACTTCATCCATGGGCCAGTTAATCGAACAGTACGTGCCCGTGCGTATCACCGAGATGGACGGCATCAATATCGGCTTATACGACTATGATCGCCACAATGCGGTCTACTACTTCATCGTGAATGCGGACGAGCAAATCTACCTGCGATATGGTGGTCGCGATGAGGTCTCTCCCGAGTCCTATCTAAATCTTGAAAGTCTTGAGAAAGCACTCGGTCAGGGTCTCGAGTTGCACGACCAATACAAGAAGGGCTTGCTACCCGAAAAACCGCTTCCCAAGAAAGTGTTGCCGCGCGACAATCGGGTGCTCTTCGAAGAAGTAACCGAGCGTGGACGCTGCGTGGAATGCCATCTCATCGGCGATTACGATGCGCAACGCAAGAAAGAGGACGGCACGCTCGATGCGATCCGGGATTTATTCCGCTCACCAGACATTCGAACGATAGGCATTCATCTGGATGTACCCAAAGGTCTCGTCGTGGAACGCGCGGGCGGAACGGTGGCAAAAGCCGGGATGCGCCCGGGAGACGAAATCACGGCCATCAACGGCACGTCCGTATACACCTTCGGCGATCTTCAGTATTATTACGACCAAGTTGATCGACAGGCGAAGGCCATTACCCTGAATGTCTCCCGCAAGGGCGAGCCTCATACGCTGGATGTGACACTGCCGTCGGAGTGGTGGTTCACCGACCTCTATTTCCGCTATTGGACCGTCGAACCCGTGGTTTTTTTCTGGTCGGAGCCGTTATCCAAAGAAGAGAAGGTGGCACGTCAACTACCGGAATACGGCTTTGCCAGCCGCATCGTGGAGGTGGACCCAGCGGCACAGGTCTATAATTTGCATCAGCTGAAAGAAGGCGATATTGTCATCTCGGTGGACGGTGCCATGAGCGATCCTGATACCCTATACGTCGAACGTTATATTCAGTTGCGCAAAAGTGCTGATGAGAAAATGATATTCGAGGTCTTGCGCGACGGCGAACAAATCGAAATGAAAGCGTATAGTCACATGCAGAATTTTAGAAAGGCGGAACGATGATTCACACGCGCAGCATTGCAAAATACTTCATCCTCTCGGCGGTGTTGATCGCCACTGTGCTGCTTGATGTCGGCCCAGCCTTCGCGGCGGACTGGTCTGAGCCGCTTACCATCATGCGGCGTCGACAAGGCACCGTCATTTCCTATCGCGCCAAAGTCGACTCAGGTTACCTCGTTGTCGAAGCCGCCCATGGCAAAGGTTGGCATACCTACTCGATGGATAACCTCCAGCGCGCCCAGAAAAAAACAGGCAAAGAGAAGCCGGATACCGAATTACCCACGCGCATCGAAGTTTCAGGCGGTTTGAAAGTGACAGGCAGGTGGATTCAATCCACCCCGAAAGATCTCAGCATGACGGAAATCAAATGGTACACCTGGGGTTTCGAGAACACGACGTACTTTGCCGTTCCAGTGGAAAAAACAGGGACCGGAGACGCGACCGTAAAATTGTTCGCTCAAATCTGCAATGCCAGCTCGTGCAACATGGTGGACGGTCAGGCCATCACGATTGCGGCCAGCGAAATCACGGGAGAAATGCCCGCCAAGCATCCCCCGCTCCCGGATGACTCCTATGTGACCGTGGGTGACCCAAAAGGCTTTGGTGAGCTATAACGCATGATCGTCAGGCCCTTTGGCCTGTTGCTCATAGTATTCGCGCATCCGGCGTTCGGTCTTTTGGATAATTTTCTTGAGTTGTTTGGCTTTTTTCTTGGCGTGCGGATTCTTGGGGTCGATCTTCAATGCCGCTTCCATAAATTCCAGTGCGTTTGGATATTCACGGGATTTGATGTATTGAATTCCAATGTTGACCGTGGTCACGACACACTTGCGCTGCAATCGCGGTGAATTCAGATGTATTTTTCGAGCCACTTCATACTCTGCAAGCGCTCTAGGATAATTGTGCGTCTCGAAATAGAAATCCCCCATTGATTCTTCCTGACTCAATGTTGAGTTGTCTTCCTCCGAAGTCGTATCCAGAAGTGCGCCGTTGGAATTGTTGCTATCCAAATCAACCGACTGGCTCGATGATGAAAGATCCGCCTTGCGCTGCTTGCGTAGTTCTTTCTCCTGAACCATCAACGCGCGATATTCCTCCGGCGTATACACCCTCTCCAGAGCACTCGCCTCGACCAAAATATTAATGAAGTTCGAGTTCGGGTCCATCGGTATCAAATAGAATCGAGTGTGACCAGGAACGTAGGCATGCATGGTAACGCCTTCCTGTATCTCGCCATCCTTGAAACTTACGACGACGTGGGTACCACCAGCATTGTATTGCTGGTATTCTTCGCTCTTATCGAACTTGCCGTCATAACTTTTGACATGTGCAACATACTTAACATCCACGAACTGAACGCGAACAGACTCGTCCGTGGATACCCCGTTATTGTCTTCGCATTCAAGATAGAAGCCGGCATCGCGCAAGTTCATGCTTCGGCAGGCCCCCTGAAGTTTGCTTCCGTTCAATTTCTGAACAATCAGACGATGCCTGGACTGACGCCTGCGTCCCATGGCCGCCTGCTCGGACTGTCCCAATTTCGATGCGATAGCCTTGAAGTGCTTTGGGCAGAATGATGCGCCCTCATGCGTTCCAAGGCATATATCACACACAAAGGCGCCGCATACCGAGCAATACCCAGCGACATCCTTCGTTATGTGATATGGACATTTCATCTCTTGGAGCTTTCGATTAAGGGCGCGGCGGTCCAGTTAGACTCTACCCCATGTTAAGGAAAACTAGACACGAAATTCAATAAAATCGATTTTCATTGAATTATTACCTTTCGGTATAAGCATATATTGGCCCTCAAATTACTGGCTAATTCGGTTAAAAGTGAGTATTATATTCGAGATGAATGTCAATCAAACACAGGGCAAGGGGTTCCCGCCAATCTGGAACATAACGTTCCCACGGATCAGCCAATTCGCAGACGCACACGGCGTACTTGAAACGATTCATGAACGTCTCGAATCCGCGCCGATCTGCATTCTTGAGGCATCGGAGGCTCTTGATGGCAACCCCGGCGTGACTTCGATGGCCAGAGAGTTTGCCTATCGGCAGGCGGATAACTACCAGGCGATCTGGTGGCTGGAAGGAGGGCATGAAGCCGCTTTGGCACTGAAATTTACGCAACTCGCCGTATCTGCCGAAATGGGCGATGCGCACGAAGATAACCCATTCCACACCGTTGATGAGGTCAAGCAATGGCTTGCCCTGCACGAAGGGTGGTTACTCGTATTTGACGATTTGGCCGATCCGGCGATTATCGACAGTTTTCTTCCTGACCCGGTCATGGGACATGTTCTGATAACGACGCATCATCCCTCACCGGAAACGGACGTCTCCAAAGTGATCATCGAGCCACTCGATCTCGCTAGTTTCATTGATCGCTATGAAGCCTTCGACGTGCGCGCGGAACAGGTTCCGGCACTTCTCCCACATAGTCCCTATGCCCTCGACATGCTGGCGGCGACGGCACTACATTCCGATTACACAATGCCGCAAATGCTGAGTACCATAGGGCAGGCACTCGACCAATTGGACGCGCCCGGCTACGACGATGCGCTTCAGATGGTGATTCGTTACCCACTCAGTGTAATTGCTTCCCAGATTCCCGCTGCCAAAGATTTTCTTGCGCTATGTTGTTTCCTGGCACCCAACGACATCCCGCGCTTTCTTTTTCGAGATGGAGAGGGCATCGTAACAACACGTCTGGCGCGCATTCTCAATGATGATAAGGCCTTCCTGGACATGGCGACACTCCTATGTGATTTCGGCATACTGTCGCAACACCAAGACCTGTTTACCATTCATCCGTCGTTTCAGAGAGTATTGCGCGCAGGAATGGATGAGAAACCGGCCAAGAATTGGATCAATGCGGTAATGAAACTGCTTGAACAGGCTTTCCCCACCGATGCGACCTTCGACTCTCCTTCGACAGTCAGCACGCAGTTGATCCCGCATCTGCTAGGCGCCGTTGAGATGGCGGAAGATTGCAACGCGGCCCTTCCACTGGCATCGACGCTACTTTATCAGGCAGGGCTGTATCTTCACGCCTGTGACCTCCAAAAACAGACTCAAATGTGCTACTTGCGTTCAATTAATATCGCCGAAAGAAAACTGGGCACAGTGCATCCTGCCGTCGCCACGCGCGTCAATAGTCTTGGAATCGTGGAACACCAGCTAGGAAATCTCAATGGCGCCCAGGCCTGTTTCGAACGTGCCATCGAGATATGCGAATCCCTGTATGGCACGGCGAAGGAGGCGCGATACAGCAACATCCACGATTCGATGCTGACCATGCCGCTACGCAATCTTTGCATGATTCTTGAGGAGAAAGGCGAGGTCAAGCGAGCCCAGCGCGCTTTCGAAAAAGCCATGAAGACCTTCGTGGAAGTCTACGGCTGGAATCACTCCGTCGTGGCGGAATGCGCACATTGTTTCGGCAATACCTGGATGAAACTGGAGAACTACCCAAAGGCGCAGAATTGTTTTCTCAAAGCGGTTCGTGCCGAGGAAAATGCCCATGTATGCGACAATGAAGTACTCGCGATATACCTGAACAGTCTGGGCGTGTTGCTCCTTCACAACAACGATGCGGAAGGTGCCGTCGAACATCTTGAACGAGCCCTGCGTCTGGGTCAGAACATGACGGGCAACGAGGACCCACGCGTGCGAATGGATCTCCTTTATTTGGGACACGCCTATCGAGAGGTCGGACGCCTTTCGGATGCCGAGACCTCGTATCGAGAAGCCCTCACGTTGTTGGAGCGTGACGAATCGACGGAACAGGACTACGAAATGGCCAAGCTTCTTACCAATCTCGGGATAGTCATGCTCGGACAGCAGCAGCACGGCCAGGCGCGCATATTTCTTGAGCAGGCACTTGCCATGCAGACAGAATTGAACGGCGAAGACGCTGTCGAACTTGTTTCAATTCTGGTGAATCTTGGAAAAGCCATGGATGGATTGGAGGCACCGTCGCAGGCCAAAGATCTATACAATCGGGCACTAAGCATTATTGAGGCCCAATCCGCGGATAACTACTCCGATCACGCCACAATCCTGTACCGACTCGGGCGCTCATGCGAGATCGAAAGAGAATACGAGAGTGCGATCAACTTCTACGAACAAGCGATGAATATGGATACGCGCCATCTCGGGAAGGAACACCCCCACGTGGGCCGTGATGCGGCGGGTGTAGGCTCGGTCTTGGCGCACCAGGGGGACACGATTGTCGCCATGGGGCATCTTACGCTGGCTTTGGACATCTATGAGGGTAGTCTGGGCAAGGATCACCCGAAAACGCGTGCGGTACGCAAGAAACTCGACAAAATATCCCACTAATTCGCACCTCAACGGTTAAGTTGTGACCCATCGCAAATTTGCGGTACACTCAGTCCCCTAATCGTTTATAAAATCATGTACCCAGGAGAGAATCATGTTTAGAGCTACCCACCGCGTCGCATGGGCCATCGCCATTGCCCTCTGCGCCATCACCCCGCTCACTTCTGCCAGTTCCGTTCTACCCGAGGTATCCCCCTCCAAAGTCGGCCTCTCCCAGGAACGACTTGATCGCATTTCCGCCATCATTCAAAAAGACATAGACGACGGACATATCACCGGCGCCGCAGCCATGATTATCCGTAAAGGGCAAATCGGTTACTACGAAAATTTCGGCTTCTCGGATCGTGAGAAACAGATCCCCACATCAAACGACACCATTTACCGAATTTACTCCATGTCCAAACCCATTACCAGTGTCGCGCTGATGATGCTTTTTGAAGAAGGAAAATTCTTCCTCGACGATCCCGTATCCAAATACATTCCTGAACTCGGCGGCCTACAAGTCGTCGTCGACACTACAGACGAGACTGGTCCATCATTCAATATCCCGGATGAAGACCCTACCGGCACCGCGGCTCCCTCGAAAATCGAAACTGATATCGCAACCGTGCCTGCGAAACGGGATATGACAATACGCGATTTGATGCGCCACACGGCAGGCCTGACCTACGGCTTGTTCGGCAATACCGACGTTGACAAGATGTATCAGAAGATGGGCATTCTGATGCTCGACAAAGATCTCAAACAAATGGTCGAAAAAGTCAGCACGGCTCCCCTTCTCTTTCAGCCAGGTGAACGCTGGCACTACAGCATTTCCGTAGACGTAATGGGACGCCTGGTCGAGGTTCTCTCCGGCCAATCCTTCGACGTCTTTCTTCAAGATCGAATCTTCGCACCGCTGGCCATGCACGACACAGGCTTCTACGTCCCCAAGGATCAACTCGACCGTCTCGCACAGCTCTATTCCCCAGCTCAAAGCGGAGAAGGCATCGAACCCGCCCTATCCTTTATCTCCCGGAACTTTGTGAATCAACCAACCTTCTTCTCCGGTGGCGGCGGTCTTGTCTCAACGACCCCGGACTATGCACGCTTCTGTCAGATGCTCCTCAATGGCGGCAAACTGGATGGTGCGCGCATCATCAGCCGACCCACCATTGAACTAATGACCAAAGACCACTGCCAGGATGCGAGCATCGGAATGCGGGCAGGCGGCAGCACATTTGGCCTCGGATTTGCCGTGGTACTCGATCAGGGCCTCTCCGCTTCGCAAGTCTCCGAAGGCTCCTACAGCTGGGGCGGCGCTGCGGGCACGGCATTTTGGATTGACCCGAAAGAAGAACTTATCGGCATTTACATGATGCAAAACCTGCCCCCCCAACTTCCCTTCGGAGAAGTATTCAAAAACATGGTTTACCAATCCATCGACGATTAACAGAAACTCCAGGAAACTACATATCATGGCACTCAACTTCGACGCATTCCCACTCAAAGAACTACGACGCGGCCGCGAGCTGCAGTGGAATCCCCACACCATCGACATGACGCAAGACGCCAAAGACTGGAGCGCGATGTCGGACGTGGAGCGGGATCTTATCCTGGGCCAGGTATTTGGATTCCTCGTAGGGGAACGTGCCGTGGCGCACGATCTTGCGCCCTTGCAGACCGCCCTGCGCACTGAACGCGGACACATGGATGAAGAGATGTACATCACCCAGCAACTCTACGAAGAGTCCACGCATGTGGAGTTCTTCCAGCGCTGGCTCGATGAGACCTTGCCCGGCAAACTGGGCGTCGATGTCCCCTACCCCTCCGGCACACCTTCACCCGTCCTTAACACCCATCTACCGGAGGCCATGACCGCACTCTACACCGACCATTCCCCCGAGGCCCAGATGCGTGCCGTCGTCGTCTATCATCAGATTGTCGAAGGGGTGCTCGCAGAATTCGGATACGATATTTTTTACAGGGCGATGGACCCCAATGGCATTCTGCCCGGACTGCGCGAAGGCGTGCGCAATATTCAAAAAGATGAGTCACGCCATATCGCTTTCGGCACCTATCTTGCCCAGCGCATCATCCGTGATCATCCTCAGACGCAAACAGTATTCGAAGACGAAATGGATCGCTTCCTGCCCTTATGCCTGGAAATTGCAGACCGCTTTGACGAGCAATACGCCGACCCCTATCCCTTCGGCATAAAACCAGAAGGCTTTGCCAAATCGCTCCGCACCTTACACGCACGACGTAAGGAATCCGTGTTACAGGGGCACTTGGTGGAAGCCTAGTTGTTAGGCTCGCTGAGCTGATCGCGAAGAGCCTCGACTACTTCTGGATGCTCCGCGACCACACGACCCAAGGTCTCCAGGCGCGCCACGAATTCGTCGTCCACCTGATGCTCCAGTCGACACGCTTCCTGATCGGCGAAATCTTCGTCGTACTGCAATACGTCTTTCATGAATGCATATATCGCCTCGTGACGAATCGTGAGCATATCGGCTATCTTCTGACCCTGCTCCGTCAGATCGACGTACCCATACGCTTTGTGCGTAACCAGATTTTGTTCGGATAACTCGCGAACGGCCCGCGAAACGGCGGGACGACTCACCTGCACCTGCGCAGCAATATCACTTACACTACAGACTTTATCCCGCGTCAACAGGTCAGCGATCGCCTCAACGTATTGCTCCAGAGACGGACTCATTTTGCGCGGCGTACCGCTTGACGGACTAAATGTTGGCATGTACTTCTCCTTGTAAAACTATTCTACCCCACCCACTTGCGAATCCAATAACTGCACTGATCGAATACAAACACGACCAGACTAATCACGACCAGCAACACCGTCACGCGGTCGTACTGAAAACTTTGCGTATACATCAAAATGTAGGTACCGATTCCTCCGGCACCCACGATACCCAAAACGGTAGCGTCGCGAAAATTCATTTCGAGACGATAGATGGTGAAGGCGACGACCTGCGGAATACTCTGAGAGAACACACCATACTGAATAGTCTGCAACCACGACGCTCCTGTGCCGCGAACGGCATCCACAATACCTGCGTCGGCCGTTTCGAATTCTTCGGCGTAAAATTTGGACAACATGCCAATCGAATGCACGGCCACCGCAAGCACGCCTGGAAAGGGGCCCAATCCCACTGCCGCCACAAACAATACCGCGACCACGATAATCGGAATCGAACGCAACACGCCGAGTCCGGTCTTCACGGGAATGGCGATCCATTTGGGGGTGATGGTCGATGCGGCCAGAAACCCCAGCGGTAACGATATCAGTATGGCCAGAAAGGTGCCGCCCAGCGCGATGGTCAGTGTCTCCATGGTCGCACGCAACACCAACTCCGTCACGCTCCAATCCGGCGGTACCATGCGCGAGAAAAATTCCGCCATAAAAGGACCCGACTCAAACAAACGCGGTACGCTGAACTCGGCATGCTCCAACGACAACGCCACCGCCGCCAAGGCCAGACACGCCCCCGCATAATAGAGTCGCGAACGATCACGCCATTGTTTTTGTAGCTGCGTCATCTAACCAGCCTCCACTGGAAACGGAGTGATATTCTCCGAGTCCCCGCCAGCGTAAATTAATTCCTCATCATCTGCGGACAATTCTTCGGGGTTTCCGTCAAATACAATTCGACCTTCGTGTAATCCGATCACCCGAGTAGCGAATTTACGCGCCAATCGCGGCTGGTGCAGATTCACGATTAAGGCTTCGTTGCGGCGGGTCGCGCAATTGACCAGCAACTGCAACGCATCTTCGGCAAGCTCCGGATCCAGATTCGAGATGGGTTCATCGGCCAGAATAATCGAGGCCTCTTGCATCAACGCGCGCGCGATGGCTGTACGCTGCTTTTGTCCACCACTCAAGGTATCGGCGCGTCGGTTGCCCAGCCCACCCAATTCCACTTCATCCAATATCGATTCAGCCTTTTCCCATTCCACCCCGGGATAGATTCCGAAAAAACTTTTGAATCCGTCCACGCGCCCCAACGATCCCGTGAGTACATTACGCACCACGCTCATGCGCGGCACCAAATTGAACTCCTGATCGACCATGGCGACGTGTTGTTGGCGTTCCAGATCATGACTGTGGGCCGTGTAGTCGTGCCCGAACAGGTTGATGCGTCCCGCAGAAGGGGTCACCCGCCCTTTGAGTACACGCGCCAGTGTTGTCTTGCCCGATCCGCTCCTGCCCAGAACAAACACGCGTTCGCCCGGCATGACCGACATGTTGGCGATATCGAGTACGCAGGTATCGCCGTACGACACCTGTACGTTTTCGAGCTCAACAATCGGTTTGTCGGAATCAATGGTCATGGTTTACTTTACAAAGTTGTAGGTACGCGCGATGGACTCGACTTCCGCAAAGGTCGCGTTATCCACTTTCACATACCCGTCCACGCCATAAAGATTCTTCAGCAAGCTCTTGTTCGGCCCATCCTGAATTGCGAGAAAGGCATCGCGTAAGGCGTCGCGTCGTTTTACGTCCAATCCTTTGCGCACAACGATGCAATGCGACGGCAAGGGTTTTGACTCGCCGAGTACGACGATCTCGCTACGTTCTTCGGGTCGCAACAGACTATACGAAAATTGCCCGATGGCTGCGGCGTCCACGAACCCGTTGAACACCGCGCGAACGGCCTGTTCATCTCCCCCGGCGAAATAGTGGCGTTTGAAAAATTCGCTCGCATCTTTTTTCAGCAGGCCCTCAGACTTAAACAGTTCCATTGGATACAGATAGCCCGAGGAAGATATCGGATCAACAAAAGCGATTGATTTACCACGCAGGTCTGCAAGCGACTTGAATCCGCTGTCCTTGCGCACGAAAATGCGTGAAGTATACGTCGATTTCCCTTTGTAGACCTCACCCAGTAGCGGTTCGGCACCCGCGTAGTGATGCGCCATCACATATTGCAGCGGCCCCATGAATCCCATGTCCGCCGTGCCGTTCTTGAGTGCCTCCACCACCGCCGCATAATTCGTCGCGACGAAATGTTTGATGGATACGCCCAGTTCTTTCTCCAGATACGCGACAACCGGCTCCACATCTTCCGCCAGCTGTTCGGGATTCTGGTAAGCAATAAAGACAATGGTCAGATCGCTCTTGGACGCTGCAGAAGCGTCAGAGGGCACCGCAACAGCCGCCAGCAACGAGAGCATCAAGCATAGTGTGATTCGTTTCATATCAGTTTCCTCAACCTATTCCAGCACATCCACGTATTTCGCATAGAGTGCTTTATATTCGCTCACCAATTCGTCAACACGCGCCGTGTTGCCCTGTTCGTTTTCAATATACGCATCACGCATCACCTCGGCCATCTGATCCAGCTTCGGCAAATGGGCCATGTCCTGCAGGTCCCACTTGTGCGCATCGATTTCCGCTGCGATGGTCTGAAATATCGTCGAAGCGATCCCTGATTTGCCGAGTTGCTTCGCGTAGTCGTAGGACGAAAGGAAAAAACTGAATTCTTCCATTTCCGCGTCTAAAGTAAACATCGTATCCTCGAAGGCTTCTTCGCCGCTGCCTATCGTCTCGAGATACGCCGTCAAATCTTCTTGCTCCTTATCGGACAAATCCAACGCGTGTTCTTCATCGAACCACGCCACCACATCGCCCAGCGTCGCGAGACTGCCGTTGTGCATGTAGGGCGGCGTATATAAAGCGCTCAGCAACGTAGGTGTTTCCAGCGCACGGTCCAGCGAATACTCACTTGAGCCTCCTGCACTGCCGATATCATGCCGCAATCCATCCACAAAATGATTCGATGGCACGTGGCACGTCGCGCAACTTTTGCCATCCAACTGCACGAAGGGTTTCGCGAAAAGCGTCTCCCCGCGTTTCGCCGATGCCGATGCTTTATCCGTGAGTCGCCCCATCGTATCCAGTTTGTCATTCGGCAGGAAATCGAATTCGTTCATGTACGCGATTAGTGAATCCATCAACACTGCATCCGGCTCAGGCCCGTTGAACTCGTTCATGATCACGTTGCGAGTAAACTCCCGAAGCGACGTAAAACGCCCGTTGCGCCCGTATGGAGCGGTGAATCGAATGCCGCGCAGGT
The DNA here is from genome assembly GCA_046583315.1 of Candidatus Hydrogenedentota bacterium. GTDB lineage: Bacteria > Hydrogenedentota > Hydrogenedentia > Hydrogenedentales > DTSJ01. The sequence continues at coordinate 21,524 of JAYGCN010000093.1, read as the reverse complement.
CTGGAATGTCCACTGGATCGTAATGTCCATTGTTCGCGTGTGGAGCGAAGAAGTTGTTGCTCGCGTCCAAGCCGCCACCCTCGACCGACAAGCCCGCGATGAACAATTTCGGGTTCGTTGTACCCTTGTTATGGCACGAGTTGCAGCTCAAGCCGAGTGATCGCGCCGGTTCTCCGAAAATATAGGGGCTGTCAAAGGCCATATCCCCCATCGCAATCAACGGTGTGTCCAGTTCATTCACGCCACGCTCCGCCATGTTCAAAATTTGGCGCGGACGCGGTAACTGTTTGTTCAAATTGGACCCCGGGGCCAACTTAACCGGAATCAGGGCGCTTGCATCATAGGTCGCACTGCGATACGGCACCGAGCGCATCCACATTTCGGGATCGGTTTCGTATCCCTCTCCATAATTCCCTTCGACGTAGTGTAGAATCGTCTTCACTGCACTTGAAAACACTTCGATGTCTACAGGAACACTTCCGACGCCGAGAATACCCGGAGAACCCATCGCGCTCGATGCCTCCAGCCAAGCGGCACCCAACGCGCGATACATTCCGGGATCACTGAATTTCACTTCGTGTTCGAAGGCCTTGAAAATCTGCCGCGCGATTTCGAAATGCGCCGTTGCTTCCTCATGATCACCCAATGCTTTCGTCGCCAATTTCAGATGCGCGTCGATTCCCTTCGATACGGCGATGGTCGACGCTTCAAAAATAGTCTTTGCGGACCCCTTGCGCATCGATGGCGTTTCCAGACTCACCGCGCGCTCAGCCTGAATCATTTCGAAGACATCGCCTACCGTTTTGTCATAGATGGATGCAGGCTCCGGCGCGACCAGATTCAGTTCGTCGGTGATACGTTGCGCGTCCTGCTGAACGGTTTCCCAGGGCACGGGATTCAGGTTCACCATGAACGCGATGCGACGATAGGACTCAGCAAGGGGATGGTACTCTTCGGGCGGCACGATATGTGCCATCGCAGTGCCAGAAAACATGACAACAAGAACCAGCATGGTCCTGTGGATTGAATGGATAGATGACATATTAATCAACTCCTCGGATCGGTGACGTGTAAACCGGATCACTCAAATAACTTCAACTTAATAAATTTAACCTTGATTAATAGTATAAACGGAGGCATCTTCCCTGTCAACCTAAATTTTTGAATCGCCATAACCAACTATACCACCTAGACTTATATCTATTTATACACCGTTTCGAAGAAATCTAAACCGTTTGAAGCAATAATTGGTCATATAAATAGTCGCCTGATATCATACCATTGTCATATCTATAAACCACCGATCTATCAAATAGTAAAAATCCCTGATTAGGGGATTCAGCGGAGCCTAAATGCAACGAAGACACGAGTCCACGTCCTACCGCACCACAGCCATCGTTCTTGGATTCGCCATCGCTTCTATCATTCTCTTCATTGGCCTGTCCCGATGGCTTGCACCCGAACGCGTCGAGCCGCCCCCGATTTCCGTCATCACCTTCGAAGCTCCTCCTTCCGCCGACGCGCCCAATTTCAATTTTGAAGCGTCGCGTCGTTCATCGATCCGCCGCGCAAGCCGACCCGACATTCCCGAAGCAGAAGAAGAACCGGAAGAAGAACCCTTTCACGATGACTCCTACGCGACCATAACGGGAGTCATTGTCGACATCGACACGCGCGAACCCTTGTCCCGCATCCAGGTTTCAGCCTTGTGGAATCGGAGCGATGAAGAAAAGGAAGATTTCCGGATCTTAAAGCAGGAGCTACGTGAGCAGGAAATCGAACTCTTCGACCGACAAGAACTCTTCGATCGAGAAGCGGAGGCGCTGGAACTGGATGCGCAGGAGCTCGAAGATCTGGAAGAGCTGGAAGCGATTATCGACAAGTACAATCTCGAAGATTCTCTTAACATACACGATATTATTTTCGCATCCAACCTTGAACACTCCAATACGCACGAGACGACTTCCGATGGTGAAGGCCGTTTTACGATTCATGTCCCCTACGATCGCCTTCACTCCTTGCGATTTCGCGGCACGGAACATAAGCGACTGGTACTCACGGATCAATACCACGACTCGGGCACCTCGCCGCCGGAAATGCTCATCGAAATGAGTCTCGGGGCCGAGGTCTCCGGGCGCGTATACGATCTTGCAAACAACAACGGCATTCCCTTTGCACCCTTATACATCCATGCCAGCGGCAAAGACGACGGCTCATTCAACAGCGACTACGCCTATACCGACGAGGACGGGGAGTATTTCTTTACTGGACTCGATCTAGGGCCCTATGAAATCCGCGTGAATTACCGGGAAACCCGCTATAAACCCGGAAAAGTACTACCCTACAAGAAGCTAACCATCACCCAAGAACGTGAAAAACGGAATAATGTTGACTTCGGTCTTGCTCGCGCGGGCGTCGTGTGGGGATACACGCGCAATCCGCAAACCAATGAAAATGTGTCGGCTGAACTGATGCTGGTCAATTCCGACAACATCATCACGCAGGGCATCAATGCCGCCTTTAACGAGATGCGCGATGACGGAGAACGTAATATTACAGGCCGTTCGGATGACCGCGAGGGCGGGTACTATGAACTCGTGGGTGTGCCGCTCAACAAGGAATGGCGCGTTCATGCACTTAGCAGTGACACGGCACCCCAACTGTCGGGCGCTTTCGTGCTGACCGAAACCAGTCCAGACATTCGCGTCGACATGAATCTGTTCGCAGGTACTTCAGTCTTCGGCAAGGTCATTGATGAAGATGGCTACCCCGTTCCCAAGGCAGATGTCATGTGTATTCCAGGGTTCGCAGATTTCTTTTCTCCGCTCAGCTCCGCAAAAACCTTCCGCAATGCTACGACTCAGGAGGACGGCACATTCGAGCTGGACGATCTGCCTGCGGGAACCTACCAGATTTTCGCGTCCAAGGAAGGATACAAGCTAACCATTCGCGGGGTGCCCGTTAACAGCGACGGGTACAACAATATTCACGGCATTCTCGTAAGACTCCACAATATCGAACTTGGCGAATACGACATCTACGGCAAAGTCACGGACTCTCGAGGGCGTGCTATTCCCGGCGCAGAGGTTAATCTGGATGGATTTTCCATGCAGGCGATGTTCTCCGATGACGGGAGCATCTCCAACGAGGCCATCACGGATGAAAACGGCGAGTATCGCTTCGTAGGCATGGCACTGGGCACCTATTTCATGAAGGTCGAAAGTGAAGGATATGCACCGACCATGGTCACGAAAGTCTGGCTCGACAAACCAACGAACGTGGTCTTGGGTATGGGAGCCGTGATTCAGGGAACGGTGTATTCGGCTGAAACCAACCGCCCCTTTGGGGAGTCTTTCCAGATAACGGCGCAGCCCGATATGGGAATGGTCGGACCGATTACTCAAAACCCCATGCAGTTTATGGAGGCCATAGCGAATCAAGTGTCCAAATCATTTGATGAGACGGCGAACGGTGAATTCCAAATTCTCGTGCAACCGGGAACGTACTCCATTCAAGCCCAAGCCGGTTCCGAGAGCAGCGACAAGGTCGTCGTGATCGTGGATGAAGGCGATGTCCTGCAAGGCGTACAACTGTTCCTGGGCGGTGCCGGCGGCACGATTGATGGCTGGGTCACCTCCAGCACAAACGAAAACATTCAGGGAACACGAGTGCGTCTGGCCTCCGCTGACATCGAATTACTGCCCGGTGTGGATATCGGTTCTGGACAATCTGAGACACAGACCGTGGGCGAAGACGGTGCCTTCATTTTCGAGAACGTACCGAGCGGAACCTATGTCGTCAATGCTGTACATCCGGCCTATGCCGCGGCGCAATCTGAACCGATTATGCTTGAAGGCAATACCCGCCAAACGGTAACGCTTACCTTGACCAGCGGCGGAAATATCGAAGGACAAGTGCTTAATCGCGGCCGACCAGTACCCAATGCCACGGTTATGTTAATTAACACCGTTGACCCGAAGACTGCGACCTCCGATGCCTCAGGTTATTTTGTAATGGAAGAAGTCAGCGCAGGCGAACATACCATCATCGGGTTTTCCGCTTTAAGTATCAGCATCAACATTGCTAACATGACGCAGAGCATGGGCGATTCAGTCGTCGTCGAGAATGGCATCACAACACGAATTACGCTTGAACTCTACGAAAACACGGAACTAATCGAGGAACTGGAAAACTAAATCTATGGCGACAGTGATTTTCGACGAAGTAGATGTTTGGTACGGCTCCTTTCAAGCGTTGCATTCCATTTCATTCGAACTCGGCTCCGGCGCAATCGGCATTCTCGGCCCCAATGGGGCGGGCAAAAGCACGGCCATGAAAACCATTCTTGGCTTCAACCGAGCGCGAAAAGGCACGGTCAACATCCTGGGCCACAAGATGCCCGAAGAAGCTTTGGCGGTGCGACTGAAAATCGGCTACATGCCCGAGCGCGAAGTCATGAGCCCCAATATCAGCGCGGTCTCCTTTCTCACCTATTGCGGCGAGCTGCTCGGTATGACGCGCGTGGATGCGCTTGAGCGGGCGCATGAGGTCCTCAATTATGTGACTCTCGGAGAGGCACGCTACCGAAACATGCAAACCTACTCCACCGGAATGCTGCAACGCGTTAAACTGGGGCAGGCACTCATCCACGACCCTAAAATTTTGCTGCTCGATGAGCCCACGAATGGACTCGACCCGGACAGCCGAATCGAAATGCTGGAACTGGTGCGTGACCTGGCCTACGAACGCGGCATCACCGTATTGCTCTCTTCTCACCTGCTGCCCGACGTACAACATGTTTGCGAACATATCCTAATTATCAACGACGGAAAAGTCGTGAAACAGGGCAGTATGAAAGAGTTGACGGAACTTCAGGACAAGAAATACGAGGTCCGCGTGCGCGACAACAAAAACGAATTCATTCAGAAAGTGCTCGATGCGGGCTATCAATGTGGCGAACTCAAAAACGGCGACCTGTTTATCGGACAGCCGCATGGACTTGAACCGCAGGCCCTCTTCGAAATCGCACGAAGCTGCGACACGCAGATCCGCCATTTCCGCCAGGCACGTCGCACTCTCGCCGAGGCATTCATGCATGCGCTGGGAGACGACTAATGCCGATTTATGAACAGACCTACCGCGAATACGACGGTAACTACCGTCAAAACTTCCGCTGGTGGATTATCATTCGCCAGGAGTTGCGCCTCTTACTGAAATCGCGATTCTTTTTGCTGACCTTGCTGGTCTCCATGCTCCACTTCATCCTGCGACTCATGCAAATCACCGCCTACGACGTGATCGCGCAGGACCCGAATAGTCCGCTCGCCCAGGCCTTCTCCAACATTCAGGATCTCGAAGTCAACGGGATGATGTTCTACGATTTTCTACGCATGCAGTCATTCATTATCTTTCTGGTAGTGCTTTTCGCTGGATCGGGCATGATCTGCAACGATGTAAAGAACAATCTGATGGAGATCTATTTCTCCAAACCCATCACCTGGAAAGACTACGCACTCGGGAAAATCCTCAGCCTCTCCCTCATCGGCGCGGTGCACAGCCTAATTCCCGCCATCGTGCTCGTCGTCATGCACAACTTGATGTTACCCGGTATGGACACCTTCAAAGACTCCATCCCATGGTTCTTCGCCATCATCGGATACTCCATTGTCGTCGTTGCACCCACGACGCTCGCGGTTCTCGCCGGTTCAGCACTCATTCGCAGCAAAAACTTCGCCGCCGTATCCGTGCTAATGGTATTGCTCGCGAATTCCATGCTCGGACTCACGCTCGGTGGCGTCCTACGGGAACCCAACTATTTCGCCGTTTCATTTCCGGTTGCCATAAATCACGTCGGACAACATTTCTTCGGCGATACCCGCTTGATGTTCCCGCTCCGATACGAATGGACCCTCGCGTATGTCGTCGCTGTGTGTTTGGGCGCCTTGCTCATCATCCTGCGACGAATCAAGAAAGCCGAGGTCGCCCTATGAGCACGCTTATCGAAGTCAAAGAACTCTCCAAATGGTTCGGCGAAGTGGTCGCGATCAACAATCTTACACTTACTATCGAAAAAGGCGTTACCGGACTGCTTGGGCCCAACGGCGCGGGCAAGAGCACCTTATTCAAACTCATGCTCGGACTCTACACCCCCAGTCGCGGCTCCATCAGAGTGTTCGAGGGCAATCCACGCAACAATCTCTCCGTCATGCAACGGCTCGGCTATTGCCCGGAAACGGACACCTTCTTCGAAAACATGACGGGCTACGAATTCGTTTATTGGCTCAACCGCCAGTGGGGCATGACCCGCAAAGAAGCAATCAAAACGGCTGAAGAAGTCTGCGAATTGGTGGGCATGACCGAGCGCATGGACGACCCCATCGATGAATACAGCAAAGGCATGCGTCAACGCATCAAGATCGCGCAGGCCCTCGCATCGAAACCGGAATTGCTACTACTCGATGAACCCATGGGCGGTCTCGATCCCAAGGGTCGCGAAGAAATGTTTGCTCTGATTAAGCGCCTGGGCGAAGAAGGAAAATCCGTTATCGTCTCCACCCATATCCTCTACGAAGTCGAGCGCGTCACCGACACCATTGTGTTGCTCTACAACGGAACGATGCTGGCCCAGGGACGGGTGCGCGAAATTCGTGACCTGATTGATCGCCATCCGCACACCATCATCGTGGAATGTCCGCATCCGCGACAGCTCGCCACAGAATTTACGACGGTGGACGACACGATCAATATGGAATTCAGCGAAGAACGACTTACGCTACGCACGAGCGACCCGAATACCTGCTTCCAGAAGCTGAACGATCTTGTTCTGCTCGATCCAGACACGATCCGCAGTATTGAATGCTCTGACGATAACCTTCAATCCGTTTTTGAATACCTCATCAAATAAGGCCGCACCCATGTCCGATGACAACTTAAAACTATTCCTGAGCCAGCAACAGCCCGGTCACCGCGGATACATCAACTCGGTATTCGCCTCTTTCGGTCAATCCCTCGTCCTGTTGCTCAGACAACGCCGCATCATTTTTGCGACCTTCATCTGCTTCTTACCCATTGTTATCCCGCTCATGCTCGCGCTCATTTCCTCAAGCCAGTTCGGCGAAAGCGGCAAAGACACGTTTACGCAGATCACCATGACCGTATATGTCTCCGGCCTAACGCCGTTGCTCGCACTTTTCTTTGCCACCATGCTTATCGGTCAAGACGTGGAAGCCCACACCATCCCCTATATTCTCACCCGACCACTGCCTCGCTCCGCATGGGTGATCGGTCGTTTCCTGGCATACATGATGACATCCTCCGGCATTATGGGCATTTCCCTGGCGTTGCTCTTTGGTTCATGCACAACCCTGCAAAACTTTGGCTTCGAATCCGAAAACATCCGATTGGTGACGCATTTCTGGGTGACCACGATGTTCGGATTGCTCGGCTACGGCTCGCTCACGATGTTTCTCGGTGCCTTTTCCAAACGCCCCATCATAATTGGGGTCATCCTCATCTACGCCTGGCAGCCCCTGGCGATGGTAATTCCTGGATATATCGACTTCCTGACTATCGGAAAGTACGTCGACGCCATACAGCCCTCCACCGCGATGAGGGATAACACCGTAACCTTTCAAACTGAACTCGGCGATTTTCAGAAACATATTTTCGCCATTGAACTTCCCCAAGCCATGCTTACTCTGGCCATAATCTCCCTCGCCTTTGTTATCATGACCGTCATATCTGTGCGCCACCGGGAATATGCTTCGGCCCACGCCATTGGAGGTTGATCATCGCCAGGCGTAAACGCAAAAGCCGCCATAAGCGGTCCCGATGCAATTTTGTGCTGGCAAGCCTCCTCCTGATTGCTTTCGTCGCATTCATCGTTTTTATTCGGATGCTCAATCGCGAAGATGTTTTTATTTTTCCTAACGATCGCGATTCCATAACCGCTGAACGTGCAGATACCGAAAACAACGCGTTCTACGCGCTGGTGGAAGCGATGTCCCTGTTGCCCAACAAGCCCACAGTCGCTCCTTTTCTTATTCCCGGACAAAAGAACTCAACACCGCCTTTCGTAGCACAGCCCAATTCGATAAGCCACACACTCGGTATTGCGTTAGCTGAAGACGACCCAAAATTTCTTCAGTTCCTCCGGGATGCCGAAGCCGCAATCGAAGCGGCGAAGAGTGCCCTTGATCGCCCCTTCTTTCGACTGCAATACCCCCTGGGAATACGACACGGAGGCATCCATCTACCCCCCAATCCCCAATTCTCCGTTCTGTATGCGACATGGTTGGCTCACGCGAACGTGCAGATTCGATTCTGGGATGAACGGGATGCCGGCGTTGAATCCCTCAACCAACTCGCGCAGATTCAGCGCATGATGACCGATGAACCTCTCAAACTCTATTACGGTTGGGAAACACGTGAGTTCAGCATCGACTACTACAAAATTATCCAAACCCTTGCACGCAACACGACCGATCGCGAGACACTTGATGCGCTCGATGGGATGCTCCGCGATCAACCAGTTCCCCATCAAGACATGGTGGCCGTTCTTGATGCCCATCTGCGCGCGATCGACGACACTTACATGACCCCCACGATACTGGACTCCCACGATATTGAATATCGCGCCGGTCTGGAAGAGCAAATTAGTCTGATTCAGTTCCAGAACGTGGCTGAGTTTTTCATCCAGGAACTCGACGAACTGAAAACACTGGCGCCGAAGACGATCCCCGAATACGAACCCTGGCTCATCAGTGCTGATTGGGCCGCAGTACCCTGGGTTGATTATTTGGATTCCCACTGCACGCTCACTCTCTTCGATGGGCTTGCTCGTGCGCATCGACTTAACGGGTTACAGGTGGCCACGCGCATTACCGTGTTGCTTGAGAAATACAATCTCGACCACGCCGCCTACCCCGAAGCACTCGAAGCACTCACGCCCGACTACGTCAAAAGCGTACCCATCAGTCCAGCAACAGGACAACCCTTCGAATACAGCGCTGATGGGAACTTTTACAATCTCAGTGATATTGAGCTAAACTCATACGGATATCGTGGTAGGGTTCAGTCTGTCGACCGATACCATTATGTAAAAGCGGCGAATTTCGACGAGGAACAGTAGAGCAACGAACAAGGAATCCCATGGCGCGAATCCGGACCCGCAAAGGTAAAAAACTACGCTGGCGAAATCTAATTCTTCTCGGGCTATTGCTCGTCACTTTTGCGGGACTCATCGTTGTCGTAAACATTGGCAATACGGAGACGGAGCTGATACTGCCTGAATTCTACGCCGAACAGGAACGCCTGCGAAGCGATACCACCCAGAACGCCTACTTCAAAGTCTTCGAGGCCGACCTGCTGATTCCTATCGAGCCGATTCCGTTGCTGGTGCCCGACCCGGATTCCCCGCAATCGAAATTCGACTACCAACCCGATCTTGATTCTATCGCTGCTTTGTTGGGCATCAAACGACCCGATGACGATCCAGAGACCCTCAAGTACCTTGACGATACACGCGAGGTCGTCACGCTCGCCGAGTCGGCTTCGAAGATGCCCCGTTTCATCAATTCACATGGCGCCTGGACCCCGACCGTGAATATTTGGACCTACGATTCTGTTTTGTACCCACACAAAGTGTTACGCGTACAACTGGCCCACGCCGTGACGAAAATCAATCACAAAGAGAACCGTGAAGACGGCCTCGAAGCGTTGGAGGCCGTCTACCGGCTCAACTCCATATTCACGAATTCCGTTTCCGGATCGGGCATGTGGGGAAACTGGGGAAATTATTACAATCAGGTGCAATCGATGTATCGTCGCCATGACGATCCCGAACTACGGGCAGCCCTGCGCGATCTGCTTCGTAACCAATCCATCCCGATACCCAATATTCAGCGCGTACTCGATACTGTTCTTGGCTCCATCGACGAAACACTGACCTATCCTGGTGTCCTCGCAGAACAGGGAAATGATATCCGTTTCGACGCGCGGATTGGGGTTTTCATACTCCAACACATCGCAAATGCCATTCGCGAACGCCTGCCGACGCTACGCACTATCGCCGATGCTCACCCCTCCGACTATCCGGACTTGATCGACGCGCTGGATTGGCGGGACATGACCTATTGGGATCAGAGAAACGCCTATATTGCCCAGGATATGATCTCGGAACTTCTGCGAGCCCACCAGGCCAACGCGCAATACACGGCCACGGAACTCTCATTCACTATCGAGGATTATCGTTCCGAGCACGGAGCCTATCCCGAATCGCTTGACGCGCTCGTGCCGGAGTATTACGACGCGATCCCGCTCAGCCCCCTCTCGCATCAGCCCTTTAGGTACGCACGTGTGGATGACGACAAAGGGTACGCCATCGAAGGTGAACGGGTGCCCTTGTACGAAATCGACGGTGAGATGGCTTATCAAAACATCGGTGGGTACGTGAACTACTGGCGCAGGATATACCGAGACTAAACACGACGAACCAGTTGTTTAGGCGAAGTATGTATGGCCGTCGCGTACCGCTCCGAGATTTTCCTCGAAATGTTTGAAATTCTGCATGTCCGCGTTGACCGCATCCAGGCCGTGGGCCAATACGAAGGCATAAGAACGCTGATGGGGCGTGTAGGAGGCCTGCATAAGTTTCGCGTCGTAGAAGGAATCGAAGGCCGCCGTGTCTCCGCGACCACCCGCGCGAAGAGGCGCTATCAGACGTCCCGCTTTCATGCCGATCACCCCCATACCCGACTCACGCACCCGATCCAATTCAGGACGCAACGCCTTCAACGACGGGGTGCCGGCCAACATCGCCTTGTTTTTCCAATCGTACCAGCCAGCCGGATTCACCGCGACCATGGCAATGTCATACCACCCCGTTTCCACGGCCGTCGCCAACACCGCCTGCGCATTCTGATGCGTACTCACGCCAACGTGCCCTACTTTGCCCGATGCCTTCACGTTTTCAAATGCGCGCCCCATTTCTTCACTTCGCACCAGACTTGGATCGTTCGCGCCTTGTGTGAAATAGGCATCAATGGTATCCGAATCCAGATCGATGAGACTTTGCTCGACCAGATGCGTCCAGAACGTTGCCGCGACCTTGGCATACTCCACGCTCACGTCTTTCCCCGACGTGTGTTCCACTGAGGACCGCGCGTATCCCTTTGAGGTAATCCAGATGTCGCCGCGCCGTTTCTTCGCGAAGGCCGCAAGATGTTTTTCGGCGCCTTTGTAATAATCGTTCGAGCCAATATCAAAATAATTTACCCCGGCCTCATAGGCGCGCTCAAGCAAATGCACAGCTTTTCCACCAACCAGCGCCGAGCCGCATCCGAATACCAGCTGACTCGACATGAATTTCGTTCGACCCAGCTGGCGATAGTGCATTCGATCCGAGCGTTCGTTACGATGATCCAGGCCATCGTCCGCTGCATGCACGCTTGTCATTCCCGATGCCAGCGCACCTGCACCCAGGGTTCCCGCTGTTGTTTTCAAGAAATCTCGCCGACCCAGTTCACCGTCGCTCATAACGCCTCCATGAATTTCGTGATTAGTACTCGCGCCGCATCGTCGTCGAGGGAATATTCAGAATATCACGATACTTCGATACCGTCCGCCGCGCGATGGACAACCCGTCCGCCTTCAACATATCCGCTACTTTCTGATCGGACAGCGGTTTGCGTTTGTCTTCGGCTTCGATGATCTTTTTAATCTTCAACTGCACACTCTTCGACGATTGATCCTCGCCCGACGTCGTTTTCAGGCCAGTCGAGAAGAAATACTTCAATTCGAATAGACCTTGCGGCGTCTGAATGTATTTTCCACGCGTGGTCCGGCTCACCGTCGCTTCATGAACGCCCACCACATCCGCGATTTCCTGCAGGGTCAACGGTTTGATTTTATCGACCCCTTTATCCAGAAATTCACGTTGCACATCCACAATCGCCGTGCCGATTTTCAGTATCGTCTGCTGACGTTGCTCCACATTACGAATCAGCCAGTTGGCGGACTCCACTTTCTCGCGCAAATACTTCCGCTCTTCTTTGTCCATCGATTTGTCTTTGGCCAACGAGCGGTATTCGTCATTGATCAGAAGTTTCGGACTGCCCTCGCTGGTTAACAAGACGACATATTCCCCGTCTTCCTTTTCCACGAGAAGGTCGGCCGCTATATACTGGGTGGGAGACGATACGAAGGCATTGCCCGGCCACGGATCCAGCGTGGAAAGCATGTCCTTCAGTTTTTCGATCCGCTCGGACGGCACTTTCATCGCTTTGGCGATTTGCGGAATCTGGCGTTTCTGCAGGGCCTCGAAGTGCTCCTCAACCAGAACGCACAACTCCGGTTCATCTGGAAAGTCCACGCGAATTTGCAATAACAGACACTCTTCAATGTCCCGTGCGCCAACCCCTACTGGCTCGAATTTCTGAATGCGATAAAGCACGCGCTCGACATCCGATACCGGCACGTTCATTTCGCTGGAAATCTCATCAAGATCCCCGGAAAAATATCCCCGATCATCGATTTCACCAATGATGAGTTCGGCGATCAGGTAACGCGTCTCATCCTGGAAGGTCAGCCCCGCCTGCGTCATTAATTTCGATACCAGCGACTCTTCTTTGGTGATGGAATTCTGGTAGTGATCCCGGCGCGCGGCCATTTCGTGATTGATGCTTAAGTCGCGCCCCTCGCGCAGGCGCTGGTCATACGCGTTCACATAACTGTCCAAATCAAACTCGACGTCGTGTGCCGGCGCCTCATCATGGGTCTCGACAGTGTTGGAAGTCGAAGACTCTTCGCTCATTTCAACCTCGGTGGGTGCGACTCGCTCCAGAACAGGGTTCGTTTCAAGCTCCTGCTGCACGTGGATTTCGAGTTCCTGGGCATTGTATCGCAGAATTTGCAAGGCTTGCTGCATTTTCTGCGTCAGCATCAGACGCTGACTCTGCGTCTGCACCAATCGTTGTCCCATATTCAGCAAAGCATAACCCCCTAAGCAGGTCTTATGCCATTATACGAGCAATCACCTAACTTGTCAATTGAACCCGGCCCCGTTCGCTGATATACTCAAGCAAATTCGGGGGAATTCAACGTCAAGGAGACCGATGTGCTTCGGTTTAGCCTACTCAGCAGTGGCAGTGCCGGCAATGCCATACTCATCGATTCCGGGAACGAAAAAATTCTGATCGACAACGGTCTCAGCTTTCGCGAATTACAATCCAGGGTCCAGGAAATCGGCGAATCCCTCGATAATCTGCTCGCCGTTCTTATCACCCACGAACACGGTGACCACGTAAAAGGTGTCGGCATCATGAGTCGAAAAATCAACGTGCCCACCTACATCACCGAAGCTACCTTTCGAGCGCTCAATCCAAAAATAGGTGAAATCAAACCGCTCGTCCATTTCGACTGCGGCGATACACTTCACATCGGCCCCTTCACGATCACTTCGTTCCAGGTCAGCCACGACGCCATCGATCCGCTCAGCTTCGTGGTGGAATGCGACGGATCGCGACTCGGTCTGGCCACGGATCTCGGCAAAGCAACCCATCTCGTGCGCCAACAACTCGAGGGCTGCCATGCACTCATTCTCGAGTCAAACTATTGCCCGATGATGATTCGCAACAGCCCCTACCCCGCCGGGATCATTCAACGTATTCGTAGCAACATGGGTCATCTCTCGAATGCGGACATGAATTCGTTGTTGGCAGCTCTTGTGCACGACGATCTTCAATGGGTCGTGGCGGTTCACATCTCCCAAGAAAATAATTCCGAAGACCTCGTGCGCGACATGGCCAATCAGGTGCTCAAAGGACACTCCGCCAAACTCATTCTCGCGGATCAAGAACGACCGAGCCCAATGTACACCATTGAACCGTTAACCATTTCAGCCTAACCCGGTGCGGAGCCGTGCCATGCTCTACGACGAATTTCTGGAATCCGAGTTTGCCCAACGCATCCTGAATCGTGCCGCCGCCGTGGCCAATACGTCGTTTTCCATATTTAAGACCGAGTCCCGTAGCGAAACCGAACACCTGGAAACCTGCGGGGATTGCGCCCAGGCCTGTGCCTACGTGAACAAACTCCCCTGGGGCCCACAAGCCTGCCGGAATTCGCGATCCAAAGCCATCGCATCCGCGCAGCGACGTAACAAACCGGTCCCTTTTTTATGTCACATGGGATTCTCCTGCGTGGCCATGTCCGTCTATCCTGAAACGGACGCGGAACTGACCATGGTGTTTGGTCCCTTCTGCCCATCGGAAGCCCCGGGCTCGCTTGAGGGCGATGCCAAACGAGGACTCGCGAAGCTGATCACCGAGGATGAAATAGACGTGCTCCCTTTCGAACTCGACGATATTCCACTGTCCTCGGCCGCGACCGTGCCCGATGTCGCGCAGTGGCTAGGCGAAACACTTGCGGACTCCATCAAACTCCACGAATCCCCGGCTCCACTGAAACCAACACTCACGAAAAGCGGCTCGAAATCTGCTCGACCATCCCCGCCTGCAGCTCAATCCCCGTACCACGCCGGTGCCATTGTCGCCGCACTCGTCGGCGGAAGAAGCAAGGAGGCGCGACTACTCCTCAAGAGTCAGATCACCGATACGGCATCCCGTCGCCGTACCCGAATCGCCGTGAAACGGGCGCGCTGCATCGCCGTCGTCGCCGCGGTTCTGGAATGGGCCGAACGCAGCGAAACCAACAAGGAATCCTGTTGGACAAAGTTCGATTCGTTAAACAAGACGATCGCCACGCTGGAAAACGACTCGGATCTCCTGAACGCGTCAATGAAGGTACTCGCGCCCATTGCGAAAAAGAGTCGTGCCCCGAAAACGACGACCACAAAAAACAATTATGACTTTAAGCCGATCAACGACCTCATATTGTCCCGCATCAAACAAGGCATTACGCTGAACGAGGTCGCTACGACCCTTGGCGAAAACCCCACCACCATCACCAAACGCCTCCAACGTAATTTTGGCCTGTCGTACAGCGATTATCTCGGCCGCATGAAAATCAACCAGGCCAAAACCCTGCTTCGACAGCCCAAACTCACCATCACCGAAGTCGCCAGACGCGTCGGCTTGAATGACAGCGCCAATTTCAGCAAACTATTCCGTAAACACGAGGGCATCACGCCTTCTGCATTCAGAAAACAATTCGCGTCACCCCGCGCAAAATAGGACCGATATTATGGGCATCTACAAAAAATTCAAACAGTGGTGGTATCTTCTATTCAGTTCCTCCGAGTTTCTCTGCGACAACTGTCAGCTCGATCACCCCTCCACCTGCGACCAATCCGCACGTCCCAACGCGACACGCTGTCCGGATTTCAAACCGAAATAGGCCCATGAACAAACAATACACCATCACCAAAATATTGGTCTCCCCGAAAGTCGGCTTGTTGGTCGACGACGATACCGCGCGCAACATGCTCGCCCATCTCGATCAAATGGTCACTCAACCCGCTACCGATCTTGACTTCTCACACGGTCCCGCCAAAAGCTGGGGTATCGAGCTGGCTGCAGACGATGACTCGGATCGCAATTACCGCGTCGCCTTTGTCGTTGAAGAACGCAATACCCCTCCCCATGAAGAGACCTACCTCACGATGGTATCCGTTGAAGAAGGCACCCAACTCGAAATCGCACCGCAGAAACGGGAAACGCTCGAAAACTGGAGGCTCGTCACGCCATGACTCCCTACACAATATCCGTATCCGATGAAATGCTTGATGATCTCCAGGAACGACTCGCGCGCGTTCGATTCCCCGATCAACTCTCCGATGTCGACTGGGATTACGGAACCGATCTCGCCTACATGCAGGAGTTGGTCGAGTATTGGCGCGATGTGTACGATTGGCGCATCCATGAAACCGAACTGAACCGTCTTGACCATTACACCATGCCGGTCAACGGACTGCGCCTTCACTTTCTGCATCAACGCTCCCCCCATGACGACGCGCTGCCCCTCATCATCACGCACGGCTGGCCCGGCTCCATCTACGAATTCATGGAGATCATTCATCCCTTAACGCATCCCGAAGACCACGGCGGCAAAGCCGAAGACGCCTTCCACGTCGTATGCCCCTCCATGCCCGGTTACGGCTACTCCGAAGCACCGCGCACCAA
Source organism: Candidatus Hydrogenedentota bacterium (assembly GCA_046583315.1). GTDB lineage: Bacteria > Hydrogenedentota > Hydrogenedentia > Hydrogenedentales > DTSJ01. The sequence goes on along the minus strand of JAYGCN010000093.1, from coordinate 5,385 downwards.
AGGCTTCAACATCGAACAAGTCGCCGCGACAAACGTGAAACTCATGGAGAAACTCGGATACGCCCGCTACGGTGCACAGGGAGGCGACTGGGGCGCGCCTGCCACCGCATGGACCGCGCATCTGGCACCAAAAAGCGTCTGCGGCATCCACCTTAACATGGCACTCGCACGTCCACCCAAAGATCACGAAAATCCGCCTAAACTCACCGAAGAAGAAGTACAACGCGTCGAAGCCGCCAAAGAATTCGTCAAAAAAGAGTCCGCGTACCAGCAAATTCAAGGCACCAAACCGCAGACCCTCGGTTACGGACTCAGCGACTCCCCCGTAGGGCTCGCCGCGTGGATCATCGAAAAATTCCGCAGCTGGAGCGATTGCAACGGTGACATCGAAACCCGCTTCACCAAAGACCAGTTGCTCACCAACATCATGATCTACTGGACCACCAACACCATCACGTCCTCCACCCGGCTCTACCTCGAATCCCAACGCGCCCACCGCTTCGGACCGCCCGACTCCTACGTCGAAGCCCCCACCGCCTGCGCCATCTTCCCAAAAGAACTCACAAGACTGCCCCGCGCCTGGGCCGAAGAATCCTTCAACATCACCCAATGGACCGAAATGCCAAAAGGCGGACACTTCGCCGCCATGGAAGAACCCAAACTACTAATAGAAGATATCCGAGACCACTTCTGCGCACTGCGGTAGAACTTTTTCCCCCGCGATAACCACCTAATCCCGAATCGTCAGATTCGAAAAATACGCATCCGTTCCCGGGCCAATCCAAAGCGCCCCCGAAGCCTCACCCAATTTCAAATCATTCACCACAAGACTCGCCTCCTCGGCACCATTAATATACAAGCTCGCCTTGGTACCCTTCACTTCAATCTTCACCTTCGTCCATTCGCCCAGACCAATATCAGCGTCACTCTCATACTTGTCCGGCGTTGCACGACACAGCTTATGCCACGGAAAATCCGGTATCGACTCATACTGCACCGCATGACTCTTTCGCACCGGATCGTCTACGCGACCATTCGTCGGGCGAAGATAAATACACTCAAATTTCGAAGCATCAGACGACACCCGAAACGCAATTCCGATGAAACCCCGCGCATTCCTGCCCGCATCCTTGGCAGGCTCACCCGCCATATCAACCTCAATCACCCCGTCCGTGAAATCCGTACCCGAAAGCAACACAAGTCTGTCCGCACCAGCCCCCTTCGCATCCGGATCCTCACGAACATGAACACCATCGCGCCCATCAAAAGTCTTAGCCACGGCCAACACACGATTCGCAACCAGCCCATCCGTCGTCGTCAACGAAAAATTTTTATCGTCAGCAAATGGGCCAGTGGTTACGATCACACTCAATAATAAACTCACACTCTTTGACCATTTCATAATATTTTTCTTTCCGTTTGACCAAACACCATTCCACAAAAACTATTCATCTGTGGACAAAGCCCTTACTCCCAAATCCCCTCCGGCACACGCTTAGCCTCCACCACCTCAATCAACACCTTATCCGGCCCCTCCACAAAAAAACTCGAATGATTGAATTCCTCATCAAACCGGATCTGCCCCACAATCGTCACGCCTTCCTTCTTCAGCCTCTCAAACTCCGGCTCTATATCCCGATACGAAAACGCGATATGGTCAATCACCCGGCCCTTGGTCGATACCTGCTCCGTCAGCGGTCCATCCTTCCACCACGGCGGCCTCGGCGTGTAATCGGGTAGTCCATACACCACGAACGACACGTTATCGCAGCGAAATCCGCTCGACCACGCTCGCACCTTCGTCATGTCCTCCGGTTTCGGAACATTCGGATTACGCGGCGCCAGTCCAAAATGTTTCGCATACCAACCCGTCGTCACGTTCACATCCGCCGCCAACAAATGCACATGCCCAAACCGGTTGTGCCCCATCGTGTTGACCTCAATCATTTCCTTGTCCGGCCCATTCAGATAGGTCACATGAATATTGTTCAGCGCATACAAATGCGTGTTGATGTCCGCGCCATTCTTCTTGAACCACTCATACTCGCTCGGCACATCCCGTCCGCCCCAACCGATATGCCACAACCCGGTCTTCTGAGCACTCGGTGCAGGCATATCCACCTTGTTCATCAAAATAAACGACCGCTCCGTAAACAACGCATCGACCGTATTCGCATACCGTACAGGAGTGGCCCCATGAAACTTCCGGTAATAAGAAATCGTCGCCGCCGGATCCACCACATTCAAATGAACATGATGAAAGTTCGGCTTTTTCACTTCTTCGGCGTTTACCGAAGAAGTGAAAAAGATTACGGCCGAGACCGCTAAAAACCATTCTTTTCTTCTTGGGAAAGAAGAAAAGAACCAAAAGAAGAACCGATATATGCTACGCATGACGTGATAAACCTCTCCATTTATATGAACTTCTCTGTGTCTCTGTACCTCAGTGCCTCTGTGTTAAAGTCCTTAGTACCTTCCACTCTTTGCGTTAAGCAGTTAGTCAGTCCTTCTTCGGCATCGTATAATCCTGCCACTCCTGAATCATCCCGTCCTTCACAAAGAAAATCCCTACAATATGAAACGCGTTTTTCGTTTCACCCATATCAAAATGGTCAATGCGTTCATTAATCACAATACTGCCCATCGCCTGAGTCCGAAGCACTTCAAACTCCGCACTCTTCGCCGTCGCGATAAATCCCTTGATCCCGTTTACAATGGTGTCACGCCCCTCCATGCGCGGCGTCGTCTCGATCATCCGAAACGTAGCCTTCTCCGCCAGGAATCCGCCAATCTTGTCCGCGTCCAGCGATGCCCACGACGCACAGAAGTCATTCACCACCTTCACATTCGCCGCCTCAGCCCCAGTATACGCATCCACCTTCTCCGCATACGCCTTCTCCCCCCCACTCAACAACAATGCAGCACCCAAACCACCCGCCGCCAAAAACGTCCGTCTATCCGTCGCATTCATGATTGCTCTCCTTAAAATGTTCACTCTCAAAGGTTCTAGAATGAACATTCCGAGGGGGATAAAGCAAACTGCCACACTTGACTGGATAATTCGCTCCAAAAAGAAACCTAAGCGTGGTTACGCCCTTCGTCCGGTGTTGATTCTTGATTCCGCGAGCTGGTTGGCGGCTTGGGCGGTGGTGATTTTTTGTGATTGGGCAATATGGAACACCTCCTGCAACGCGCGCTGAATGGAGTAGCAACGTTTTCGCGCGTTTTCAGCTGAGTAGCCGCCTTCATCAAATTCGCACGCGATGTTGATGATGCCCCCAGCGTTGATCACATAGTCGGGCGCGTAGAGGATGCCACGTTTGTAGAGTAACTCGCTGTCGGAGTCGTTCAGCAACTGATTATTGGCCGCACCGCCGATGGCTTGGCATTGTAACTCCGGGATGCTGTCGGGATTGAGGACTCCGCCGCGTGCGCAGGGAGACAGGATGTCGCAGGGGTAAGTGAGCGCGGCATCGGAGTGTTCGAGCGCAATGGCTCTGGTTTCTTTGGCGAAGATTTCGACGCGGGATTGATCGATGTCGCAGATGGCAACGGTCGCTCCGTCTTCGAGGCAGAGTTTTGCGAGCACGGAGCCGACCGCACCGATACCCTGGATGGCGATGCAGCGTCCCTTGAGGGATGCGGCGCCGAAACGTTCGAGCGCGGTGGCTTGCAGTCCGATGTGGCAGCCGTGCGCGGTAATGGGCGACGGGTTGCCGCTGTATCCATCCGCGAGGGCGAGTCCGGTGACATAGTCAGTGCGCGCCGCGATGAGTTGTAAGTTGGCCACCGTCATGTTCATGTCTTCAGCCGCGAGATAGGTGCCGCCGAGTGCTTCAATGAAGTCGCCCATCGCGTAATACATGTCTTTGGTCGCCGCAGCGGGGTCGATGTTCATCACGCCTTTGCCGCCGCCTTGACCAGTTTCGGCGATGGCTGCTTTGTAGGTCATACCCTTCGCGAGACGGGTGGCATCAGTAATGCAGGCATCGTCGAATTCATAAGGAGTAACGCGAATGCCGCCAAGTGCTGGACCGAGGGTCGTATCGTGCACGGCAATGACGGCGTTGAGTCCGGACGCATCGCAGGTGGCATGCGCAACACGTTCGTAGCCGTCAATAGGGATATCTTCTATTTTCATTATGTAATTCTATCGAATCACATAATGAAACACCACTTACCTTTCCTTTGATAAGAAAAGGTAAGACCAAAAGAACCCAAGAAATACTGCGTATTTCTGGATTGGGGTTACTCTATTTTCCAATGGCGCAGAGCATCGCATCGGTTTTTCTTTTGCTTACTTTTCCTTTTTTCCTAAAAAGAAAAGTAAGGGTCCGAAAATGGCTAGTATCCATGTTTGATTCGTGTATTATTGGGCCATGGAAATCGACGATGACAGATGTTACGAGGCGTTGAAGAGCCGAGATGCCCGGTTTGACGGGCTATTTTTCGTAGGCGTGCGCACCACGGGGATCTATTGTCGGCCTGTATGTTCGGCACGGCGACCGTTACGCAAGAACGTGAACTTCTATCGACATCCGGCCGAGGCTGAGGCGGCGGGGTTACGTCCGTGCTTGAAATGTCGACCTGAGACGGCTCCCGGGACCCCTGCGTGGAAAGGCACTGCGACGACGGTGACGCGGGCGCTGCGGTTAATTGCGGAGGGGTTGCAGGATGACGTTTCAGTGGAGGATTTGGCGACGCGATTGGGAGTGACGGATCGGCATCTACGACGGCTGTTCAATGAACACTTGGGAGCAACACCAGTGGCCGTGGCGCAGCTGTATCGAGTGCAACTGGCGAAACGATTGGTGTCGGACACAAGTCTGTCTCTGACCGATGTTGCGTTTGCATCAGGATTCAAGTCGTTGCGACGATTCAATGCGGCATTCAAGGACACATACAGTCGCGCACCGCGAGAGTTGCGCAAGCAAACGGCTGCCTCTAAAAAGATGAAGACCGACGAGACCTTTTCCATTCACCTGGGCTATCGACCGCCCTATGACATCGACACACAGTTTCAATATCTGGCGGGACGTGCGATTCCGGGCGTGGAGGTCGTAGCGGACGGACAGTATCGGCGCGTGGTGCAGTTCGACGATACGGTGGGAACGATTTGTGTGGAGGACAGTTCGCGTGTGAATCAGTTGTTGTTACATGTCGATATCGTATTGGCTGGATTCCTTCCCCAGATTGTTGAGCGGGTACGCCGAATATTCGATCTCTATGCCGAACCAGACGCGATTCGGGATGTATTGAATGGCGATCCTGTGTTGCGTAAGTTGTTGAAGAAACGTCCGGGTCAGCGATTGCCCGGCGCGTGGTGTCCTTTTGAACTGACCATGCGCGCGATTCTGGGTCAACAGATCAGTGTGAAGGGCGCGA
>JAYGCN010000287.1:0-20193 GCA_046583315.1 Candidatus Hydrogenedentota bacterium | reverse complement strand
CGGTCGGCCAGTCGATGGCGTGACCGAACTGACGCTCGTTGATGATGGTGTTGTAGCCTTCGGTTTCGATATAGCGGTCCATGCGGCAACAGATCGACTCGTGCCCGTAGATCGATGGCGCTTTCCAGCCTTTCGATACGGCCTCAGCAAGAAAAGGCGGAAGACCGTAAGCGTGATCCACGTGGCCGTGCGTGTAAATGGCGGAATCGATTCGCGCGGGGGTCTCCGAACGAATGACTTCGAAACTTCGCGTGTGGGCAACGGGGTGGAAGGAACCTGTGTCGATGAGGACCGCGCTGTCCCCGGTTTTGACCACGGTGATGTTGGAAAAGCTCTTGAGGAACGCGACAGACTCCGAGACGGCTTCGATTTGGTTGAGCGGAACGAAGGGGTGGTGCTCTTTTTGATGGGTGGAGGTTTGTCCGTTCCATAGGTCATCGGATAGTTTTTGGAGTGTGCTCAATTCGTATCTCCTGGCATTTTTGGATATAGGGCCGAAAAAGGAGATTTTATCAGAGGAATTGACAAAAACCTAAGTTTTCCTGACAGGGAACACGGCCCGGAGTAGTACTATTCGCATTAAAATGTGACAATTTGGACTGAAATACACAATATATACTATTTTATCGAATATTGGGCACTATTTTGTTGCTAAAAAGAACACTTTTTGCTAGGCTCTAACTACACTATATGGTAGTGGATGTGAATTATCGACACTATAGGTCGGATCCCGCAAACCCGAACCTTGCAGGAGGCGTTTCGCCCTTGAGTACATTGTCTTCTATTTCCGAGGAACGTAAGTCCGAGATCCGCGGAATTATTATGCTTGCGGTGAGCGCAGGATTGTTCCTGGCCCTTGCCACCGATTCCTATCAGGGTAACAGCAACCGACCGCTAACGAGTTTGGGTACGGGCGGAGGATTTATGGTTGGGATGGTTTATGTTGCCATAGGCCATGCGGCGCATCTTCTGTATTTCCTGGTTGGGATGTGGGGTTTGATGCAGCTTCGCCATCAGCCGCTTGATCGAATTGGAACACGCGTGGCGGGCTCGGTGATGTTGATCGTGTCGGTCGCTGGTTTTCTGCACGTCGCTTTCGGTCAAGTAAGTGAGCCGGGCGGTGCGGTGGGATTATTCTTTGCAGACATGGTACAGCCTTATTTCGGGACGATTGGCGCGGGTGTTATCTCGGTAACGTTAGCGGCGGTAGGACTATTGCTCGCGACGGAATTCTTGTTTATTCGATTCTTGCAGTCACTGTATTCCGTATTCATGTTGGTGATTCGGTCCGTTGATGAATTGCGCAACGAGTATATGATGTCCATGCATGCGCGTCGTGAAGAAAAAGCGCGTCGTGCGATTACCGTTAAAGCGAAAGCGACGGATGCCCCTGAGCGGGCCCAAGAGCCGAGTGGTCCGGGTTGGATGGAGCGACTCGGGTCGTTGTTGCGCACGAAAAAGGGCAAGGTGCGTGCGGCGGTCGCTGCTGCGAAGAGCCACACGGAATCGGTTGAGGTCGCCATTAACATTCACTCCGACGCGCCCGAGCCTGAGTATGTGTCGAGTGAACCGGATGCGGAGCCGGAAGCTTTTGAGGTAAATATTCAGGTTGCCCCGGAAGTGGTAGAGCCTGTCGATCAGATGGAATTGCCGGACGAGGACGATTACGAAGATGAAGAAGAAGATGATGATGAGGAAGAATTGGACGCAGAGGTAGTCTCGGAAGAGCCACAGACGGCCCTGGTAGAAGTGCCGAAATCCCCACAAAAGGCCCGTTTACGGCGCAAAAACGTGATTGACGAGATACCGGCAGACTATGTATATCCCAAACGATACAGCAAACCGAAGATTACCATGTTCGAGGAATCGCCATCGGTTCAGCATCATGACTTAACCTCTCAGTTGCGGGATACGGCCACGTTGCTTGAGGACACGCTGAAAACGTTCGGCATCGAAGCGAAAGTAACGGACATCACGCGCGGTCCTACGTTGACGCGTTTCGAGTTGGAGCCGGCTTCGGGAATCAAGGTGGCGCGTTTCATCGCGTTGACCGACGACTTGGCGTTGGCGTTGAAGGCGCAGGGTGTTCGCGTGGAAGCGCCTATTCCGGGCAAGGGTCGCGTGGGTATCGAGATTCCGAATGACGAAGGCGAAGCGGTGATGATTCGCGAGTTGCTGACCTCGAAACAGTTCAACAAGAAGAAGAGCCAATTGCAGCTGGCACTGGGTAAAGATATCGCGGGTGACGTGGTTGCGGCGGACCTCGCGACGATGCCGCACTTGCTTGTGGCGGGAGCGACGGGTGCAGGTAAAACGGTATGCGTCAAAACGATATTGGCGAGTTTACTGGTATCGAAATCTCCGGACGAGTTGCAGTTGATGTTAATCGATCCGAAAATGGTGGAATTGTCGATTTTCAATGATATCCCTCATTTGATAACGCCTGTGGTGATTGACCCGCGTAAGGCAGCCACGTCACTGAACTGGTTGATTACCGAAATGGAGGAGCGCTACAAGCTTTTTGCTCATCTCCGGGTGCGCAATATTGAGGTTTATAACGAGAGCGTAGAGAACGGTGAAATCGAGATTGAGGGCGAGGATGAGGATGAAGTCGAGAACATGGCCGTCATCCGAAAATTGCCGTATATCGTATGTATTATTGACGAATTGGCCGATTTGATGATGCTGGCGAAGGCTGAAGTGGAGGATTCGATCGCTCGATTGGCGCAGCTCGCGCGTGCGGTGGGTATCCATTTAATCATTGCTACGCAGCGTCCGTCTGTAGACGTGTTGACGGGTGTTATCAAGGCGAACTTTCCAACGCGTATATCGTTTCAGGTGTCATCGCGTGTGGACTCGCGTTGTATCCTGGATGAGATTGGCGCGGAGCGTCTCATCGGAAAAGGGGACATGCTTTACTTGCCGGCCGGTAGCAGTAAACCGGTTCGCATTCAGGGAGCCTTCGTCAGCGATGAGGACATGAATGATTTGATTTCTCATCTCAAGCGACAGGCACCGCCGCAGTATCGTGACGAGATAGAAAATTTTGGTAAGAAACAAGAAGAACTTCTTGAGATGAGCGACGAGACCGATGAGTTGTTTGACGATGCGGTTCGGGTTGTCACTGATACGGGACAGGCATCAATTTCTATGGTGCAACGACGTCTACGAGTAGGGTATACTAGAGCTGCTCGGTTGATAGATATGATGGAAGTGAAGGGGATCGTAGGTCCGCATATCGGTAGCAAGGCCAGAGATATTCTGGTTCCGTCTGGGGGAGACTAGGCGACGCTGTTCGAAATGCGCACTTGCATAAAGGTGGTGAGGTAGTATGAAAGATCGATCGTGTCGAGGGACAGATCTAAGATTTGAGCGGGAAGCACGTGGTCTTAGTCCGGAAGATGTTTTCCGCGAATTACGCATTCCTTTGGAGTTCATTCGTCAGATAGAGTCTGGCGAATTGGGCGAGGTCGTTGCGAACACGTACACCATTGGTTTCGCGAAGACCTATTGTTCGTTTCTGGGGCGTAATCCCGAGTCCCACATTGCTGATATGCTCCCTATCAAGGCACGCAACAAGGGCCTTATTGACCAGGCCAACAAGGCTCTTCGTGCGGAATCCTCTGAGCGTCCCGTGTGGCTGACTGAGGCGATGATGTGGGCGACGATCATCGGTATTATCGCGCTGGGTTGGGCAACTTATTCGCTCGTGATTCAACCCAAACCTGCGGATGCCGTGAATCAGGTGCAGGCGGATTCGATTGATTCGCGAGTCTCACGCTTTCCGATGCGTTAAACCGATCTGTTTCGTTCATTGCGGACAATGCATCCCCCTGCCGGTTTTGGTATGATGGATCTCAGATGGTCTTCGTGGCTGATGCCTTTGCAGAGAGAATCAACCTCATGAACTTGCCTAATAAATTGACGGTCGGACGATTGATCATGGTGCCGATTTTTGTCGTGCTGATGTCGATTGAAAACCCCTTCACGTACATCGCGGCGTATGTTGTTTTTACGGCCGCGTCGATCACGGATTACTTCGACGGAAAAATTGCACGCGAACGAAATCTCGTCACGAACTTTGGCAAGCTGATGGATCCGCTCGCAGACAAGGTGTTGATGTCGGCCGCGTTCGTGATGGCGATGCAGGTTCCTTCGCTCACGGTTCCGGCTTGGGCTATTGTTGCGATTCTTGCGCGCGAATTTCTGGTGACGGGCGCGCGTTCGATGGTGGCTCCACAAGGGACGGCTATCGCTGCGAACGATTGGGGAAAACTGAAGATGGTTCTTCAAATGGTATACATCTACGTTTTTCTTTTCCTCGCGATCGGTGTGTGGGGCATCGAGCGCTGGTTGCCGGAACACCTTGAAAACTACATCTATTATGTGTCCGGAGCTTCCCACATTGGCATTGTCCTGGTGGCTATTTTGACTGTGTATACGGGAATTCAATTTGCTCAGGCCAACTGGAAATCGCTCAATCTGAGCAGCCAGCAATGAGCGCGCACGCGACATCGACGTTGCATGTGGATCTAAATGCCTACGCGCACAATCTTCGTGTAATTCAGAAGATGCTTGAGAATGACTGCCTGATTGTTCCTGTGGTGAAATCAGATGCGTATGGCCACGGCATGGTCCCCATCGCGAGTCGCGCGCTGCAAGCGAACATTTCAATGCTCGCGGTTGCCACGGTTGGCGAGGGGCTTGTTTTGCGCGAGGCGTTTCCGATGATTCCGATACTGTGTTTGGTGCAGCCTTCGGATGACGAGTTGATGGCGGGTATTCGTACGGGACTTCGATTTACCGTGTCGGATCTAGGCACGGCGGAACGGATTGGTGAGTTGGCGCACAAAGCGAAGAAGATTGTCGCGATCCATTGTGAGGTGGATACCGGAATGGGCAGGCAGGGTTTTCATTTGGACGAGTCGGCGAAATCGATGTTGAAAATTACCCGTATTTCGAATATCGATTTGGAAGGGGTGTTTACGCATTTCCCGGTTGCTGACGCGCGCGATGAATCGTTCACGGCGAATCAGATCAGATCGTTTAAGCAGTTGTTGAAACAACTCGCCCGCGACGGGATTCCTTTTGAGGTGGGGCACGCGGCGAATAGCGCGGCGATCCTGAATCATCCCGACTCCCATTTCGATGTGGTACGGCCGGGAATCATCACGTATGGAATCTATCCGGACAATGTGGTTCCAGGCGACTCGCCTTTTGAGCCCGTTGCCTCGTGGACCTCGCGTATTGTGTTGTTGCGTGAACTTCCTGCCGACGCGGGCATCAGTTATGGGCGCAGGTATAAGACGACTCAACAGGAACGCATCGCGGTTGTGCCTGTGGGCTATGGAGATGGGTACCCGCGCGCGTTGTCGAATCGCGCGGACGTATTGGTACGGGGGCAGCGGTGTCCTGTGCGCGGTACGGTCACGATGAATCAGATTATGATCGACGTGACGCATGTGGGTGGCGTCGCGGTGGGAGACACGGTGACGTTGATTGGAGAGGACGGGGAGCAGGGGATTCGCGCGGAAGAATTGGCGGATCGGGCGGGCACGATCGGCTATGAAATCATGACGGGTATCGGGCCGCAGGTGGCCAGGGAGTACCATCCAGCAATTCCGGTACTGGAAGAAGCCTGATGAACCAGATTTTCTATATTGACGGGTATAACGTGATTCACGAGCTGCCTGAGCTTGAGGCCATGATGTCCCACGACATCGAATTGGCTCGGGAAAAACTCATTGAATACGTATTGCGCTGGTCGAGCACTTCGGGGGAGACGGCCAAAATTATCTTTGATGGTCAGGGAAAACACACGCAAGCGTCTCCTCATCATGAACAAACCGGGCCGGTAGAGGTTATTTTCAGTTCGAAGCACAAAACGGCGGATAGTATCATTGAACGTGCTGTATATAGGGCGAAGACGAAGGGATCGGTGATTGTGGTTTCCGGGGATCGGGGTATTACGGATTTGTGTATGGGAATGGGGGCATTGGTCATGCATCCGCGCAATTTCTGGGTGTCTGTGGGTGAATCGACTTCTGAAACGAAGCGGGCGTTGCAGCAAAATAGAATATCTGAGGGTAGTCGACTGGAGGATGGCTGGGATGCCGATACGCTGGATCGTCTGAATGAGCTGAAAAAGCGATTGGGCGGCTAGTCGAGCATTGATTCAAGGTTGAGGTTGATGTATTCGACATTGGTGAGTGGCCCATCGATCGCGAAAATACCGGAAACCTTTGGCGCGATACTGAATTCGGACCAGCTATAGGGCGGGCATGGGGAAATTTTGTGGGGTGGCTTTAGTAATGCAGGTGGTTTGTCCGGGTTGACCTCTACATCGAATGTGTTGAGTCCGAGCGAAAGCCCCAACCCGGATACTTTCATCAAGGCTTCCTTGGAAGACCAACAACGATAGAATCCCGCCTCTTGTTTCATTTCTGGTAATGACAGGAGGGAATCGACTTCGTTGGGCGAAAAGTAATGTTTCGCGAGTTTTTCCAATTCGCGTTCGTATTTAAACATTTCTATGTCGATGCCGATAGCCTGTGTTCGTGTGATTGCAATGACGGCGAAATTATCTGAATGCGAGACATTGAATGAGATATCGTGGCCGTCGAACTTCGCGTCGAGAGCGGGTTTGCCTTGGTCGCCGTAGGTGAATTCGATGGAATCGGGCGATGCGTCGAGTATTCGACCGAGCAGGCAGCGCAACGCTCCGCGGGCCAGTGTGAAGCGAATGCGGTGTATGTCACGCAGGAATCGGTGGGCGCGTGTATGCTCTTCGGTGGCCAACAGGGTTTCGAGATTTGAGACGAGTGATGGAGATGCGTCGAGCTCGAATCGGTAGAGATGCACGGAGCCGGAGTCTGGTGGAATAAAGGCCGAATCGTTTGTTGAAGACCAGTTTTGTGGCATCACGATTATCCGCTTGCGGTTTTATTCTAGCTCAGGCCAAATATCGCAATTCGGGAGGGCATTGGACAGGACGAGCACGGCAACGTTGGTCACACTCTTCTCGTCGAGCTGCAGGCTCTTCAACTGCGTGAGGGTAACCAGATGCGCCGCGGTCGAATCACTGATGGTTGTCGCGCGTAGATCCAATTCTTCGAGATTGGTCATTTTGGCGATGTTGTAGATAACGGATTTATCGACGGGTGTACCGCGTAACGACAGGGCTTGAAGGTCTGGAAACAGTTCCAAGACGCTCAATCCTTCGAAGGATACGTCGGTTGCCATGATGCGTAGTTCGCGAAGGCCGGTGAGCCCTTTGATGGACTGAATGCGCTCGTCTTCTACGGATCCGCCGAATAGTTCAAGAGAGTAGAAAGCGGAAGCGCCGAAAGTTTCGAGTAATGCCAGCTCCTTGGCGGCGCGCCCGTTGATGGTAAGTCGAATCTTTTCCTCTGCAGGAAAACTCACCTGGCCTCGCGCGTTCCCTTTTTTGACCCACGTAACGGTGCCGTCTTCGTCGATTTTACGTACGCTCAATTTTCCCAGAGAGGTGTCCTCGGGGAACATGAGTGTGCGTGTGCTACTGATCACCGTTGTCGTTTTTGGAGGTGCCTCGACAGTGTTTGTCGACGCGGGGTCTGTGTCGATTCCTGGGGCATCCGTGGTGCCTTCTGTGGGAGGCGATGTTTCCGCGGGCGATGTCTGGGCGACCACGGTTGCGGGTGTGGGCGGCGGCGGAGTATCTGCAATGGGGCCTTTCCTCATCATCGTGAAGATTCCGCCCGCAAGTAGTACTAGCAAGACAAGGATGGCGATGACGGGCTTTCGGGGAATGGGAGGAGCCACCTCTCGTCGTGCTTTGAGGGTTTCTTCGGCCCGGGCACGAAGGGCTTGCTCGTCCTGAATCAGTTTTTCCTGAATTTCGGCGAGGTGTGCCTCCATTTCGGCCAATTCTTGTGATTGTTCCGCTAATTCGGAGGCACCCACATCTTTTTCGCTGAGCTCTTTCTTGATTTTTTCCAGTTCGTGTTGTGCGGCAGTAATTTCGACTTCCTTCTGAGCCTGTATTTCTTCCAGTTGCTGCGCAAGTGCCTCTTCGGAATCGGCCTTTTCGGTGGCTACCTGCTCCAGAACTTTTAATTTCGCCTCGAGATCACCCATGATCTGCTGTTGCGCGGATGCGCTTTCGGTCGCTTCTTTGACCGAGAGCGATTTCTCTTCCAATTCAGCTTGCAACCGTTCTTTTTCCGCGTGCGCTTTTTCCATGGCTTCTGCACTGGCGGATTTTATGAGATCGAGTTCGTTGGCCAATTCACTTTGGGAAGACGACTTTTCTTGTGCGTCCTGCTGTACTTCGGCCAGTTCATGTTGCAGGGCAGCGATGGCGTTTTCGTGCTCGCTGTTGTTCTGTTCGGCTTCCTGGACTTTGCGCTCACGCTTGAGCAGCTGGGTTTTGAGTTCGGTGACCTCCGACTGTGCGTGTTGCATGGCCTCTTCACTGGCGGATTTGATGTTTCTCAGTTCGCGCGCCAGGGCCTGTTCGGATGTTGCTTTGGAATGGGCCTCGGCCTGTTGTTCCTCCAGTTGTTTGCGCAGATCGCTCACGGCACCTTCGCTGTCCGTGCTGCTGGCTTCGGCGAGTTCTATGGCTTCTCGCTGTTGCTCGAGCTGGTTGCGAAGGGCCTCGCTTTCGGATTGCGCCTTGGCAAGAGCTTCTTCGCTGGCGGCTTTCATGTTTTCGAGTTCGTTGGCCAATGCTGATTCGGAAGCGGATTTCTCGTTGGCTTGTTCGGCCATGGCATTGAGGTCGGCTTCGAGTTTTGCGATGGCGCCTACATGTTCGGTACTACTGGATTCGGCCACCTGCATGGATTTTTCGCGCTCATCGAGTTGCTGCTTGAGCATTTCGCTTTCTTCCTGAGCGGCCTTGAGTGCATCGGCACTGGCTTCGCGAACCCGGTCGAGCTCGCCGCGCAACGATTCTTCGGAGTGGGCTTTGTTCTCCGCGTCCGATTGAACATTCTCAAGGTCTGATTTCAGTGATGAAATGGCCCGTTCGCGTTCGATACGGCCAGCTTCGGCTTCGGTCATGGCCTGTTCGCGAGACGTGAGCGAGGATTCCATATCCTGCATCGAAGAGCGAGCAGAATCGAGTTCTTTTACGCTGTCCTGTTGAGCGGTGTTGAGTCGTTCAATTTCTTCCTGGAGTCGAAGGCCTTCGTTGGAGGATTCCTGCGCTTCGGATGCCATTGCGTCTAGCTGGGCTTGCAGGGTGGAAAGTTGATCGCCCCGTTGGCGTTTGCTTTGTTCGGCTTCATGGATCTGTTGTTGTTTTTCACCCAAATCGGATTTAAGGGTGCCGACCTCGTCGCGTGTCGCCTCAAGCTCGGCAGATTTTGCTTCTGCGTCTATCCGCAATGCCTCGAGTTCACGTTGCACACGTTCTTCGGATTCGGCATAGGAAGCCGCATCCGATTGCGCTTGAGCAAGTCGATCGTTGAGAGATTCTATCGCGGATTCGCGTTCGGCTTCGGATTGTTGTGAGGCGCGAATCGTCTGCTCGTGTTCCAGCAGGGATTGCTGGAGTGCCTTTACTTCGTCGCGTGCTGAATCCAGGTGATCGACCCGTTCGCGTTCGGCGTCTCGCAAGGTCTCGAGTTCGGTCTGTGCTTGGGCTTGGGCGGCGGTGGATTCTTCGGCTTCTTTTTGAACCGATTGGAGTTTTTCGTTGAGTTCGGCGATGGCTGTTTCGCGGTCGGCGTCGCTTTGTTCGGAGGCCTTGATGATCTGTTCGCGTTGCAGGAGGTCATCTTGCAGGGAGTCCATTTTGGAGCGGGCATCGAGTAATTCCCGGTTGCGCTGTTCCTCCTGCGCGCGCAGGAGGTCGAGTTCATGGGTTAATTTTGCCTGGGCTTCACTGGACTCGGTTGCCTCCGACTGGACATCGGCGAGTTTTTCATTCAGTTCAGCGATGGTTGTTTCGCGATCGGCTTCGCTTTGTTTTGAAGCACGTATGATGTCTTCCCGGTCGTCGAGTGCCTTGTGCAAGTCCGATAATTCGTCGCGCGCGCTATCCAATGCCGAGGCTTTATTCTTTTCCTCAGAGTGCATGGAGTCCAGGGCTTCGGCGAGTTTTCTCTCGGATTCGGAGGAGGTTCTGGCTTCTTCTTCCACGTTGGCCAGTTTGGCTTGCAGGCTGTCGATTTCGGTCTGTCGCTGGGCATCGGACTGTTCGGAGGCGGTGATGAGCCTTTCACGATCGCTCAATTCATCGTTCAGTCGGGCCATTTCGTCGCGGGCCTGATTGAGTTCATCGACTTTCTGAAGTTCGTCGGCTCGCACGGTCTCCAGATCACCGGCCAGTCTGTCTTTGGATGCTTGTGTCTCTTGGGCTTCGCGTCGTGCGCGGTCGAGCTCGGACTCCATGGCCGCTTCGCGTGCTGCACTGGCTTCTTCGGCATCCCGGATGATCCGATCGCGTTCGGCGAGGGAGCGCTTTAATTCATCCATGGCCTGGTGTGCTTCGTCCAGCTCATTGGTCACGGCATTGTCGGTGGTTCGTAGCGTTTCGAGTTCTGCAGACGTGCTCGTACTTTTTTGTTGAAGGTTGGTGACATCGCCCTCTAAATCGGAGATGACGGATTCGCGTTCAGAGAGCTCAGCTTTTGCGTTTTGCAGTGCCGCTTCCTGGTTCTTGAGTTTCCGGTTGAGTCCCGCTATTTCGGCCGCCTCTGCTTGCGAAGGTGCTGCCGAGGGGGCGGGCGATTGCGTCAACTCGGAAAGTTGCGTATTCATGTCCGCAATGACCATGGGTTCATTGGCGCCGGGGATGTGCGTAATGCCGGAAATGGCCCCAGGCGTATCGCCCAGGTCGGGGGGAGTCGCCGGAATGTTGGTATCATCGCCGCCTTGTTCGATGGTGCGTAGCAGGGTTTGGACTGCGGCATCTTCGTCCTTGAACAGAACATCCAGGGCATCCATCTGGTCGGCATCCATGAAGTCTGAGACCAAAGGGCTTCGTTCGCGAACCGAGGCGATTCGTTCTAAGGCCAGGGTGCATTGGTCGATGGCGTTTTCTGTTTTGCCCATTCCGTTCAAATTGGTAGCGCGGGTATAGGCCAGGCGTGCGCTTGATGGGAACAATTCGTCCAGACCGTCCAGGAGCTTCATTGAGCCTTCGAAATCCCCGCCATCGCTCAATTTAATCGCTTTTTGGAATTGGTCTTCGTTTAATGCTGTGTACATCTATCACAGACCCCCTCTGCCATAGCAACGAAAATTACCGCCTCGCTGCCGTCGTCGCCCCAAGGCGGTCGATTTGGCTGGCGTACCCTACGCAGTACCACCGTTTATAAGCATAAACGATTCCGCGGCCTTCTGCAAATTATCCATCTCATCGCTTGACTGTAACCCACTAAGATGCCTACACTTATTCACTCTGTAGGACCGTGTCTTCGCGCCGGGCTGGTGGGCGCGCAAATCTCCTGATTTGGATTGAGGATTTCTCGTTTGGCACAAGATAACGCTAAATTACTAATTATTTGTACCTGCGGGCAGAAAATGAAGGTGCCCGCGGAGGCACTGGGCAAAACTGTGACCTGCGTCAGGTGCGGCGAGCGAGTTGAAATTACTACCGATGGTGCCAATACTCCGGATCCGATTCCCTCGGATTTCCAGGCTGGAGCCGGAGAAACCAAGTCGAATCGTCCGATGCAAGATTTGGACGATGCGACTGATTTATTGCTTGATCAGGGGTTGGTGACGCAAGCGGACATCGAAGACGCGCTGATAGTCCAGCGCGATCTGCCGGGAACGATATGGTCTCTACTGATAGATTTCGGATGTACGACTTCGCAAGCGTTTCATGATTTGTTGCTGAAAGAACAGGGGCTCGCGACGATCGATCTGTCGAATTATTCGGTTCCGCCTGAGGTTATTTCTCTGATTCCTGAAAATATCATCCGTGAACGATTTGTGGTTCCCGTGGATAAACTTGGCAAGTTGATGACGCTGGCGATGGTGTGCCCCAAGGACAAATCTACGGTGAAGGAGATAGAACAGATCACCGGGCTTCGTGTGAAGACCATGTTGTGCTCCTATGAAGCGATACAGAGCACGATTTCAATACGGCTGCCGTTCTCTCAGATGCAGGCGGCCGATTCTATTTCGCAGAGTCTGGCGATGGAGTTCGAAAAACACCTTAATGAGAAGATTGCCACGCGGCGTGTATTTCGATTAATCGACATCGCTCCTTCGTTGGCCGCCACGAATCGACTTAATGATATTTCTGCTGACGATCTGTACGCGATTGCTGAGCTTGCACAGACGGAGCCGGTCCTCGCGGGAAAGACGTTGCAACTCGCTAATTCGGCGGCGTATGGGATGGCGGGCAAGGTTGACACGGTAGGGCTGGCTGCTTCGTTGATAGGGAGCGAATCGCTGGCGACGGCTTTGCAGTCTGCCAACCCTGTTGATTACAAGAAACGTCACAAGGCCTTTGATTTCGGCGGATTTCTGAAGCGTTCACGCTTTTGTGCGCGTGCGGCCCAGACACTCGCGGAATACACGGGATTTTCCAATCCGAAGGTTGCCTACACGGTGGGTCTCTTGCATGAATTGGGGCGTTTGTTGTTGTTGGAGGCTCTCCCCGGAGGCTACGCTCAGGCGACGCGGGATCTGCTCGGACGTGAATTGCATGCGTTAGAAACCAGGCTTTATAAGTTTCCAAATACGGAGACGTGTTATTATCAGCTTCGACGTTGGAATGTTCCTGCAGCGATATTGGAACCGATTCGTTATCAGTGCCAGCCTTCCGGTGCCAAGGGCGCTCGTGACCTAACCCACATCCTTTTTTTGGCCATTGCGATGACCCATGCGTTTTCGTCTGGCAGCGCGCTGGAGCTGGATTCTGCTTATGACGATTCACTCAAATTGTTTGACTTGGATATCGGGAAGGCTTCTGAATTGTTGGAAAAGGCGCGAGATGCCTTTGAGCATGCCTGATTGAGTGGTCTGATCTGGATGTGTCCGGGGCCATTCCGGCACCCCGTTTTAACCAGTATAACCACTGATGGTTAAAGCCTTAATTATTTTACTTGAGCCGGCATCGGAAAAAAGGTTATGATCTGAACTGTTTGGCCTTCCAGCTCGTACTTTTAGGGCTCGAAATGTGCCGGATTTCCACGAAAACTACTTTAGAAATGATTTGGTAACCATAAGGGAAAGACTATGAACATCGCAGTATTGATTAAGCGTGTGCCGGACACCGCATCCGTATTCAAAGTCGCGGCCGACGAAGTGTCCGTTGAAACGGCCGGCATTAAATACGTTCTGGGACCCTACGACGAACACGCGCTCGAAGAAGCTATCCAGATAAGAGAAGCGGGTAAAGCCGACGAAGTTGTCGTAGTCACGATGGGTATCGAAGCGGCCAAGGAAGTGATACGTAGCGCGCTTGCTATGGGTGCTGACCGCGCAATTTTCGTCGAAAAGGATGTTGACGAAGCCGGATTCGCGGGCACTTCTGAAGTGCTTGCGGCTGCACTCAAGAGCGAAGAGTTTGGACTGATTTTTGCGGGTAAGCAAGCGGTGGACGACGATGGTGCGCAGGTGCCTGAGCGCGTTGCTGAACTCCTTAATATTTCACACGTTTCTGCAATCGCGAAGTTTGAGCTGGGTGACGGAACGGTAAGCGTGGTGCGTGAGATAGAAGGGGGTAGTCTTAACCTTGAAATTCCACTTCCGGCGGTATGCAGTATTGAGAAGGGTATCAATGTGCCGCGTTATCCGACGCTTCCGAATATCATGAAGGCGAAGAGGAAAGAAATTAAGCAGCTTTCCTTTGCCGATCTTGGGCTTGATGAAGCGAACATTGCTTCCGGACTGGTGATCGAGCATTTGTCCTTGCCGCGGCAGGAACGTCTGAACAACATTCTTGAAGGTGAAACGGCTGAGCAGGTTGTGCAATTGCTGACCAAACTTCGTCAAGATGAAAAAGTTCTCTAAACCCTAAACCACACTAAAAGTTTTGATTTATTTACAAGGAGTTATCCATGAGTGTCTTGGTATTACTTGAACAACGCGGCGATCTGAAAGCTTGCGCTCTTGAGGCGGCAACGGCTGCCCGTGATATTGCTGAAGCGGCCGGAATGGACTTGAACGCGGTCTTTATAGGACGCGCGCTTGAGGGGCAGGCCGATCGCCTCAAAGGCTATGGCATCAAAAAGGTATTCGCCTACGAAAACGAGAACCTGACGCACTACTCGAATGACGGGTATGTCCCTATCGTGCGCGATCTGGCTCAAGAACTGGACGCGAAAGTGATTATTGGGTCGGCTTCGGCCATCGGGAAGGAATTTTGTGCGTCGGTCGCTGCGCGACTGGGCATTGAGCTGGTTCAGGAAGCGGTTTCGGTGGAATGGAGCGATGGTCTGCTCGCGTATAAACCGTTGTACGCATGTAATATTGATGCGCGAATTCGCGTGAACTCGTCACCGGCTATGGTGTCGATTCGCCCGAACGTCGTTGAGGATGTACCGAAGGGTGATGACGCGCCTGAAGTGGTGAACCGTGAAATGCCGCAGCTTGACCTGCGCACGGTGATCAAGGATATTGTGGAACAAGCGGCGGGCACGATTGAGCTTACTGAAGCGCGTATCGTGGTTTCGGCGGGTCGCGGTATTGGTGGTCCGGAAAACGTTCCATTGATTCAGGGATTGTGCGATGTGCTCGGTGCGGCAATGGGTGCGAGTCGCGCGATTGTGGATGCGGGCTGGGTCCATCCTTCCTTGCAGGTGGGTCAGACTGGTAAAGTGGTTGGCCCTGATTTGTATATCGCTATTGGTCTCTCGGGCGCGATTCAGCATCAGGCGGGCATGCGGACCTCTCGTACCATCGTTGCGATTAATAAAGATTCAGAGGCGAACATTTTCAAAATGTGCGACTACGGCATCGTAGGTGATTTGTTTGATGTAGTACCTATTCTGACCGAAGAAGCGAAGAAGATTCTGGCATAATTCAACATACAACCGGAAGGGTTCACAACAATGGTTTCCATTTTCATCCTGTGGCTTTTGGTAATCATGGCGCACGTGATATTCATTCGGCGGATTTTTCTTATTTACCGTCTTGTGAATCTCGGAACGGGAGAACTTGGTCTTGATCGTCTTCCAGGACGCATCAAAGATGTCCTGGTTAAAGGCTTCGGCCAAAAACTTGTGATTCGCGAACCTTCTGGCTGGTTCCATTTCTTCATTTTCTGGGGCTTCTGGATTCTCACCTTCAGCACCACCGAAGGACTCATCCGCGGGCTGACTCCTGGACACTTTACCTTCGAAATCCTCGGGCCGATCTATTGGCTAATGAATACATTCTCGGATTTCATCGGCGCGGTTGTGATGTTCGCGCTGGCCATGGCCTTGTACCGTCGCTTCGTCATCAAGCCAAAACGCCTCGAGGGCCCGCTGTCGCATCAGATGGATGCCCTGTTCATTATCAGCCTCATCGGCATGCTCATCGCGGCCTACTACAGCATGAGTGCCCTCGTGGTAAGAGAAGGATTCACGCCTGTTGCGGACCTGCTGCGAAGCATTTTCCTCGGTGGCGAAGGGTCACAGTCTATTGAAGAGGCGGGTACTATCTTTGCTGTATTCGAATGGATTCACAACATTGTCGTCCTTGCATTTCTGGTTTATATTCCCTATTCCAAGCACTTGCACGTTGTAACAGCGCTCCCGAATCTCTTTTTCCGCGATGACACGCAAATCAAGGGCCGTATCGACAAGCTGGATCTTGAAGATGAAGACGCAGAGACTTTCGGTGTGGTCACGATTCGGGATTTCACCGCCAAAGAATTACTGGACACAATGGCTTGCACCGAATGCGGGCGTTGTCAGGAGAATTGTCCGGCGTACAACACCGGTAAAGCGCTGAGTCCGAAGAAAGTTGTGCTGGCAATCAAGGATCACATCTTCGAGGTTGGTCCGGCCATGCTGAATGACCCCGAAGCAGTACCGGTGAAGGCGCTGTTCGGCGATGTCATCACGGATGAGGTACTCTGGGCCTGCACCAGTTGTCGCGCCTGTGAAGAAGTTTGTCCGGTCGAGATCGCTCCTATGACCAAGTTGCTGGAGATTCGCCAGGCACGCGTGTTGATGGAAGGGGACTTTCCGGAGGAAGCTCAGGTCGCACTTCGCGGCATTGAGGGCCAGGGGAATCCGTGGAATCTCGCTCAAGGCGAACGCGGCAAATGGGCGAAGGATCTTGAGATCACGACCATGGCCGAAAAATCCGATGTCGAGTATCTCTATTATGTCGGTTGCGCTGGGTCGTATGATGAACGCTACATCAAGGTGAGCACCGCGCTGGTCAAGATTCTCAAAGCTGCCGATGTATCCTTCTCCATCCTGGGTGATGAAGAAATGTGTACGGGCGACAGTGCCAAGCGAATCGGTAATGAATTCCTTGCGCAGACGATGATTCAGCAGAACGTCGAGACGTTTAACAACTACGGCGTCAAGAAAGTGATCACGTCGTGTCCGCATTGTATGAACACCATCAAAAATGAATTCCCGGATTTCAAGGGTGAGTACGAAGTCATCAACCACACCGACCTCATTCAGGAACTCATTGAATCTGGAAAAATTAAGCCGGACATTTCCGCGCTCGGCATGACGGATCAGGTCACGTACCATGATTCGTGTTACCTGGGGCGCTACAACGATATTTTTGATTCACCACGCAACGTGCTCGAAGCCGCAGTCGGTGACGGGAAATTGGTTGAGATGGGTCGTAACAAAGAGAAGAGTTTTTGTTGTGGCGCCGGCGGTGGACGCATGTGGATGGAAGAAAGAATCGGCACAAGCGTCAACGGCGAGCGCACCAAAGAAGCATTGGCGACGGGCGCGAAAACCATCGCCACGGCGTGTCCCTTCTGCATGACGATGCTGACCGATGGCGTGGCAGCGGAAGGCAAAGCCGAAGAAGTTGACGTGCGGGATATCGCGGAGATTGTTGCGGACTCGATTTAGTTTTACCGATCATAAAGCCAATTCAAACGGCTCGTTCACAGGATTGTGGGCGGGTCGTTTTTTCTTTGCAGGCATGAAAAAGTCCCCGTTTCCTGGGTGGAAACGGGGACTTGAAATGAATCGGTATGGCGAATCTTACTTGAGTCGTTCGATAAGACCCTTCATGGCGGTAGCTGCATTGTCTTTGCCTTCGATGTTGGAAACACCAGCGATTTGGGAGCCAATCTGTACCACGCCATCGTAGTAGTCGCCGCCCCAATCGGTGAGGGATACTTCCGTGCCGTCTACGTCCACCGTGGAGACGGAATCGCCGTAGTCTGCACCGTAGGCGTTGAACGCTTCGTAGATGGAAGCGGCTTCGGCTTCGTCCGTGCGGTCCGTAATGAACACCCGGACTTTCGCGTCACCGAAATTGTAATTGGCTAGAAACGTATCGGTCAGAAAATCGAGGCTCATGGCATCGGCTTTGAAGTATTGTACCGAGTCAACGATCAGGCCGTCTTTGGGAAGCCAGTCGATCCCGTGAATGGCTGCGTTGTCTTCGGGCACGCGTTCCATGAGTGCTTTCGCAACGGCATATCCCGCAGCATCGTTCGCTTCGTTGGTTCTGGAGGCATTCACGTAGGCGTAGTAACGGCCCTTGCGCACGTAGTAGTTGGAGCCGGTTTTGTAGCCCTCGTCTCCGAAGTCCAGCGCATCCTGGCCTTCTTCGCGTTCGACGGAATAGATGCCGAAGGATCCTGAAGTGGATTGCATGTCGTAGATGAAGACGTCGAGGAAATTGTCTTTGTTTTCATCGTCGACCAGGCTGACCCAGCTGAGGCCGAGCACGTCGTAGGCCATATAGAGTTCCGAACGACCATCGATTTTCGTGTAGAGCGCCGCAATGTTGTAGTGTTCGATGTTGCCAGTCTGAGACCAACCCGCTGGCTGGAGTGCGTCGACCAGCGCGTCGTTGCCGTATTCGCCAGCGTCACGAATGGAGGTGTCGACTTCACCGCCCGCGAAGGGTGCGTCTTCACCTTCTTTGGGTTCCGAGCCTTCGCCTTTTGAATCGGGAGGAAGAATGTCGCCCGTCTCGGCGATAACTTCTGCCGCTGGTTCTTCGGTGGCAGTATCTTCCTCCATACTATCACCGAGCGAGCATCCGGCCATGACCAGTGCGCTGGTGCCCAGCAACCCGGTCCACATATATCGTTTAATATCCATCATTGGGCTCGAAATCTCCATGTCCATCCTGTTAATTGCGTGAATTGGCCCCCAGTGTACCGAATTCGGGAGTGGGGAGTCCATGCGTGTCTGCCCGCTGAAACCCCGTTAAAGGCGATAAGTGCATGGGAAAAGGCACTATTTTGTCCTGTTTGGGGTTGACTCTACAGTTCAGGCTTCGATATTCTGATCCCCTTGAATAATGAACAATAGGTAGTAAACCCTAATTTGGCATATATGCTGGGAGGTATGAAATGAGCGCAACAGAAACGACCCGAAGAAATTTTATGAAAACAGCGGCACTGGCCACGGCAGCGGCGGGTGCAGCAGCAACCACCACCGGCTCCAAGGACGTTCTCGCAGCGGACGGTCTCATTCATCGTAATGAACGCCCGGACAAAATGAAGTATCGCAAGTTCGGTCGCACAAATTTCAACGTCAGTGCACTCACCTTTGGTTGTGGCGCGGCATTGATGGGTGGTAAAGCCACTCGTCTTCTTGAACGCGCCTACGAGCAAGGCGTGAACCACTTCGACGTGGGTACTACCGTTTACTACAAGGGTTCCGAAAAGGAACTCGCTCCCTTCCTGAAAAAACATGGCGACGATGTGTGGGTGACCTCAAAAGCATTTGCGCGTAGCAGCATGGGCCTTGGAAAAGACTTGACCTATACAGCCGCCACTGCAAAAGAAGATGCAAAGTATTGGACGACGCTTCTTGAAGGCAGTCTTTCCGACCTCGGTCAGGAACATGTGGATGCGTATTACTTGATGGGTATCGGCAATCCCGAAGCCGTCGGCAGTGACGAACTACACAGCGCATTTATGAAGGCCAAAGATGCCGGTAAAGTGGATCACTTTGGTATTTCGACACACAAACGTGCGGCTGCCTGCTTGAAAGCGGCCATCGAATGTGGTTGGCATAGTTGCGCAATGATCGCTATCACCCCAGGTGGTTGGTATGACTGGGACTCCAAAGATCTGCTGGAAGGCACGGCTGCAATGGTTGATATTAAAGCTGAACTTCAAGCGGCCAGCGACGCGGGAATCGGTCTTGTCGGCATGAAGGCTGGTCGTTTCATTGCTCCGGGTACGGCACTGGGAAAAGGCGACGAAACCGCTTTCGACAAGTTCTATACGAAGGAATACATGGACGCACCGCTGACGTCTTTCCAACGCTCCTACGCCTTTGTGTTGGAAAATGGAATGCACACAGTAAATGCTGACATGCAGAACTTCAAACACTTCGAAGAAAACCTGATTGCTTCACGCGATTCCGGCAAATACTTCGCATAAGCATCGAATTAGAGCATCATTTGAGCCGCGGTATGGATTTTCATACCGCGGCTTTTTTATTCGGGCGACGGGGGAATGATATCGTAACATCCGACGTAGAGGAGATAGAAAATGCCCAAGATTTCGTTTTCACTGTTGCTCATCACTGCCCTGTTGGGATTCATGCCGCACGCACTCGCGGAAGAACGCCCTCCCAACATTATCTTTATTCTCGTAGATGATCTGGGCTGGACCGATCTCGGGTGCTATGGAAGCTCATTCCACGACACGCCGAACATTGACCGGCTTGCTGCGTCGGGTGTGCGCTTTACGAATGCTTATGCGGCATGCCCCGTGTGTAGTCCTACCCGCGCAAGCATCATGACCGGGAAATATCCCGCGCGATTGGCAACGACGGATTATTTCGGTGCGCCACAGCCTGATAAATGGACACGGGACACGAAGATGTTGCCGGCATCATATGTTGATAGGCTGCCGCTGGAAGAAACGACCCTACCGGAGATGTTGAAGGCGAAAAACTACGCGACGTTCTTCGCGGGGAAATGGCACTTGGGTCCGGAGGGTTTCTGGCCGGAAGACCAAGGTTTCGACGTAAATCGTGGCGGCATCACACGAGGTGGCCCGTATGGTGGCAAGAAATATTTTTCACCCTACGGTAATCCGCGACTGACGGACGGTCCTGATGGCGAACACCTGCCCGATCG
>JAYGCN010000258.1:0-5732 GCA_046583315.1 Candidatus Hydrogenedentota bacterium | reverse complement strand
GCGACATCGTTGATGTCGGCACGATTGCGCACGTGGGCGTTCGCAATGGCCTGAACGATCGGGAAATAGCGTTGAACGAGGAGGCCGAACTGGTCGTGGTCTCCGGCAAGGACTTGGGCAATTATCTCGTCGTCTCGACGTGTACCGATTGTGAACATGATTTATACCCTTCAATCTAATCTTATAGAGGCGTTCAGCGCAAGAATTGTGACATTGGGGCGTTTGAAATGGGCGTAGGGTCAAAAATCTCAGCCTACATTAAAAACGCATCGAACCAAGCGTATAGATTGATTTTTGAGACGAATTCGGCTATGTTATCGGTAAGTCTATAGCTCGGCCGTAATTCGAAAATGGCCTGTCAATATTGACCAAAAGTCTCCGGCTATAAAAATAACACCCTCAGTACTGGGTCGACGCTCCGAAAGCGAAAGTCAACAGATCGAAAATCGCTAGTTCGCGCATGTCAAAACCCCTGCAAACAGGGCCTCAAGAGTAAGGCCGAGTAATTTGACCCTACGCAATGGATTTTGATCGTCGAAAATCGGTTCCCTAAAGCACCCCAAAAGGTACCCTAAATGTAAAATTTCGATTATTGTCAGTCGTAAGATACTTATATTAAACAACTTAACATTTTATAGCACTTGGTTATTAATCATGGCTCAGAGCCTAGTTAACTGACCCCACTGGATTAGATAGAACCGATCATTATAGAATCCGATAAGAAATTACGTTAGACTGGTCTAGGGAATACGACGACATGAGCAACACAATTACATTCTTCCTCGTAATGACTTCAATCGTCGTACTCATTGGTTGTTCGCTTGATGACCAGCCCCATTCGGCTGCCGGCGTCAACACTGGAACTATTGAGTACATGAAGTCTACATTTAAGGACGACCGTTCTAATTGCATCCTTATCATGGTCGACGGTCTGCGTGCGGACGTGCTGGACAAACAGATTAATCATGGATCCCTGGTTCCAAATATATCGCGTCTCGCAGGTGAGTCACTCCACTTCACGCATGCCCGATCAGCATCCAGTCTACTTGTGCAATCGGTATCCACCGTAATTTCGGGGCGACTCCCCACCTTGGGTGGCACAATTGGTCTGTACGAAGCAGAGCCGCATGATGGACAACCGAATCTGGCGCGGGCCTTCGATTCGGCGGGTTACCACACAGGTATCATCTCAAATCAAGCAATCGTCGGAAGCTACCAATTCACACGCCATTTCGACGAAATCCAATTAGCCACGCTCGAACAACCGCGCTCCGCGACCGACCTTGTGGGGCAGGCCCAACAGTTCATCGAGGACGCCAGCTCAGAGCAATTTTTTCTGTATCTGCATTTCAGATTGCCGTTGCCTCCTGTACCCGACGAGGAGTCCTACTATCGAGCAATTGCTGATGTGGACGCCGCTCTCGGCGATCTCTTCGCGCGGCTGGACTCCCTAGACAATGAATCATTCACACTGATAGCCCTCACTGCGCCGAACGGGTTCGAACTCTCAGAGCACGGAGGCATTGGGAACGGATGGACGCTGAATGAAGAAGTATTACGTGTCCCGTTGATACTGCATGCGCCCGTGCGGTTCATGTCTGCAGTTGTCGATGAACCAATTAGCCTGCAACAACTCGCACCGACACTTGGAACACTGTTCAATCTAGGCCAATCCTTTCCCGATGCGCAATCGCTCTTCAAGTCAAACGGGAGTAATCTAGTTCTGACTCTTCCCACTGCTCCACTTGTTTCAGAATTGATAATTCCGGAACGCGTCATCATGCGTTCCGTGACGGACGGCACTTGGAAGTACACGGTCGCGACGCGTTACACGACGCCGGAGAATCGTATCGCGACGGCTCGCGCACATGTGGCCACCGCACAATCGTATCGCGACGGCTCGGATCAACCGCCGCCGCTCTGGGGAAGCGACGCGTACGAAGCGATATTTGATTTGTCCAGCGATCCTCACGAGCAACACAACCGTATCGATGACCATTCGGTGTCGGTGAATCAGCTTCAGGACGCGCTACGTGCTTACCGCAATCATTGTGCACAACACGCAATCGCGCCACGTATGTCGACGCTAACAGTAGAAGAGTTGACCCCTGAAAATCTCGAAGGCCTCGAATCGTTGGGGTATCTGTAAATGCTACGTATTGTATTCAGCGCGGCATTCTTGTTTTGCGCGACATCGTTTGCATTGACGATTGAATCGGCCGAATTGGTGGTCAATCCGAGTGGACGTGTCCCCTTATCAGCTGTGCTCAACTGCAGAACAGACGTGCCAACGCTGGTAATGTTGCACATTCAATTCCAAGACGGCAAAGTCAGAACGGTAGAAGAAACGAAAGCCCTAGCCGACCATTCCTTAGCGGTTCTTGGACTGGAATCGAATCGCACTCATCGAATTCATGCCGTTCTGACAGATGAGTCCGGTGCGACAGCAACTACTGACGTGTTCGAAATAAAGACCGACCCGCTTCCCGCTACCTTCCCGCTACTCCGCGTCAATACGGCACTTCCCCGTCGCATGGAACCCGGCATCACGCTCATTCCCACGACTAAGTGGCCGGATCGGGGGCAACCGGATCGCACCTTCGGGCTAATTCTCGGTGTCGATGCGCAGGGCGACGTGGTCTGGTATTACCAATCGGATCATAACATCGCCGCTATCGAACAACTCAGCAACGGTAATCTTCTTTATCACCACGGTCGCAAGGGGAACGTTGTCGAAATCGATTTTCTAGGCAACGTCATCAATCATTGGTATGCACGACGCATGCGAACCGAGAACATTCCGGGAGCGATTCCCATCGATACCGATACCATTCATCACGACGTGCAAGAAATTCACAATGGAAATTTCCTGGCCATCAGCACCGAAGTCCGACATTTTGATTCTTTCCCCGGCAGCGAGACTGACCCGGATGCCCCTTGGCAGCCTGCATTCGTCATCGGAGACGTTATCATTGAATACCAACCGGACGGTACGGTGCTGAACCGATGGCCGTTGCTCGATATGTTGGACTGCTTTCGGCTCGGTTATGATTCACTCGATTCAGGTTTCTGGTACGACGTATACAACCACACAAACCTCGGCTCACGGGCCTACGATTGGAGCCACGCAAATTCGATCTATTACGACTCAACCGACGACACCATCATTGTTTCGGTCTATCATCAGGATGCTGTCTTCAAGTTTTCTCGGAAAACCGGCAAACTCGATTGGATTATCAGCTTTCCCACTGGTTGGCGCGAACCGTGGAAGAATTACCTGCTCTATCCCGTTGGCGACGGCATGTACCCTGCCCACGAACACGCAGCCAAGGTCACACCGCAGGGCACCATCCTCATGTTTGACAACGGCACCCATCGCGCGCGTCCGTTTGATACCAAGCGTGCTGCACGCGACAATTTCAGCCGTGCTGTCGAATACGAAGTAAATCGTGAGACGATGGAGTTCAAGCAAGTCTGGAGTTACGGAGGGCCCGAGCACGAAATCTTCTTCTCACCCTTTCTCGGCGATACTGACTGGCTACCCAAAACAGGCAACATTCTCATCACCAACGGAGGAGGTGTCCGCGCCCCAGACGGATCGAATGCCAACCACCCAGCCAACGGACGAAAATGGGCGCACATTATGGAAGTCACTCACGACCAACCCGCAACGAAGGTATTTGACCTCGTTATCCATGATCCGAAGAGTGGCTGGACCGTCTATCGCGCCGAACGCATCTCGGGACTCTATTGACCTCGTACGCCGCTGAACCCTTCGGCTCGGCGGAACCTTTGAATACTTTTCGTTTTAAATTATTGGGCCACGTAGCGACAAAAGTATCGCGGACGGGCCTCAAGATAATCGGGCCATCAGGCGTTTCCAATTTGTCAAAGTCTTCGTGTTCAACCCAAATGTTCCAATTTGTCATATTTATAATCCTTTCGTTGTGTGACATGGTTTCAGCGTGCTCATGCACGCGCACAACCTATTATTCATACAGAAAGCCGCTTGTCTAGACTAAGTTTACTTTTGATAGGACAAATTACCCTTGCCGCGCCTGAAATCGTCGAATGCAGGGCATTCTCAGGCAAAAAAAATCCCCGAAACCCAACCGATGGGTATACACTGAAATTGAGAGTCAGGCCAAAGCGGTCGGAACGGGCTCCTGAAGGAAGACTTGCGAGGTTAGGCATTGCAACACCCAAAACCCACACCGCGACTTGGGCCTTTGTTCTTTGCTTCGAGTGACTCATCGTATCGTTGATAATTGAATTTAATATGATTAACAAGAATTATAAAGCGAAGTAGTATATTGAGGTAATCAATTCTGTACAGTCATTGTTCCTAGACCCTATTAGCCAAAAGGAGAAAAGCCATGTTAATGCGTAATCACTTATGCCTACCCGCAGTACTTCTAAGCCTGTCAGTGTCTGCAATGGCGGACATCATCCTGACCAACGGTGCAGACCTCAATATGAACACCTCTGTCGGAAGCACCATCATCTTCTGGGACGGAACAGTGCAAAGCACCGCGAGCGGATTAGCTCCAGCGGATCACGGCGGTACGAACGCATCCGTAACCGGTACGGATGCGTTCGTCGGCGGCGGGATAGACAACACGGCCAACAATGATTCCTCCACGGTCGGCGGAGGGGATGGCAACACGGCCAGCGGTGAGGAATCCACGGTCGGCGGCGGGTTTAATAACACGGCCAGCGGTTACCGTTCCACGGTCGGCGGCGGGGGTAACAACACGGCCGACGGTGCCTACACCACGGTCGCCGGCGGGGTTATCAACACGGCCAGCAATTTTTCCACGGTCGGCGGCGGGAGTTTGAACATTGCCAGCGGTCACCTCTCCACGGTCGTCGGCGGGACTATCAACACGGCCAGCGGTCAGTTTGCCACGGTCGGCGGCGGTTACAACAACACGGCTGCAGGGGATTTCAGTTTTGCTGCTGGAGTTAAAGCCAAGATAGATGCTGCCCATGACGGTACGTTCATGTTTGCTGATTCAACTTTTGCTGATTTTAATTCAGCAGCCGTTAACGAGTTTGCCGTCCGTGCGAGCGGTGGCTTCAGACTCTATACAAATAGCGGCCTAACTGCGGGAGTGACGATGGGTTCAGGCGCCGGTTCATGGTCATCAGTAAGCGCACGGGCTGCGAAGGAGAACTTTACGCCGGTAGACGTGATTGCCGTCTTGGAGAAAGTCGCTTCGATGCCGGTTGAAGAGTGGAACTACAAAGCACAGGAAGATTCTATCCGTCATATTGGCCCCATGGCCGAAGACTTCCGTGCAGCATTTGGCGTAGGCGATTTCGTAGGGCGTATCACGTCTACGGACGCGGACGGTGTAGCCCTCGCCGCAATTCAGGGATTGAATCTCAAGCTGGAAGCGAAACAGGTCGTGATTGACAGGCTGGAAGCTGAGTTGGCGAAGCAGAGAGAGGAAGATGAGTTACGCGATGAACAGTTCGCTTCCCTTGAACAGCGTCTTCTTGCGATGGAAGCGTCGATGAAGTAGTCCACGTACTATATTGATTCTATTCGGGAGCGTCTTTCGTGATGAGAGGCGCTCCCTTTGTTTGTGAACACCGAAATCGAAGGCCAGAGCAACGCGGCTCGGAAGCGGCTCCTGCCGGAAAACTTGCGAGGTTGAGGCATTACAACGCCCAAAACCCACACCGCGACTCTGGCCCTGCCTTTTGCCTAGCTACGTCTGATCCTA
>JAYGCN010000241.1:0-7122 GCA_046583315.1 Candidatus Hydrogenedentota bacterium | reverse complement strand
ATGATCGCGGTTCCTTTCTTTATCTACAATTTCTCTATCTACGATGCACCGCTCTCGCCGTATTACATGCCGCAAGATCAGCTCGGCAGCGAAACCATCTACGAAGTGAATTATTTCACCGCGCTCGCCGGACTCATGATCAGTCCCGCACGAGGATTGCTGGTCTACTGTCCATTGTTTATCTTTTCACTCTACGGACTCTGGCTCGCACGGAAACATGCCCTCAAAGATTGGCTCTACCCGTTGCTCGCGGGATGCATCCTCGTGCATTGGTTGCTCATCGCCAGTTTTGGCGATTGGTGGGGAGGACATTCCTATGGCCCGCGCTATTTTTCCGATCTGACACCGTTTTTTGTTTTCTTGCTGATTCCTGTTCTCGAATTCGGTTTACCGTCTGGAACGAAACCTACACGCGCGCTTATCGCGGCATTGATTCTGCTCCAGGGCTGGAGCTTATTTATCCACGCGCAAGGGGCCACCAACCTAGAGGCTCGCGCCTGGAATCGCGAACCCGCCGACATCAACGTCTCCCCCGAACGCCTCTGGGACTGGTCCGACGCGCCGTTCCTACGGTGAAAACCCACTACTAGTGTGGCGCATCGGAGTGAAGAAGGGGATCTGAGAAACAATAGGGTCTGGTGTGTAAGAGCTTTTATGGATCATGTTTAGGCAGGTAAATTATTGACAAGAACAAGAACTGAATTAACTGCGGATGAACGCAGATTGTGGAAGCGAAAACCGTCTTTTGGTGACTTGACAATTCGTGGCTCGTGGTTTATAATGATATCGAATTCTCAATATCATTAGTGAGAGTGATTATCAACAAGGTGGAATGATGAGTATTGACGAGACTAAATCCTGGAGCGAGCGGCTGGACAAGATGGGCATGTCGGCATCGATGTTTTGCGCGATCCATTGTGCGCTGATGCCGATTGTGATCGGTGTGTTGCCGCTGATTGGACTTCAGGTTCTGGGTAGTCACGCGATTGAGGACACGGTTATCGTGGGTGCGTTTATTATCGCGAGTCTCTCTCTGGTTCCGAGTTATTTTAGGGTGCATCGCAAGATGCTTGCGCTGGTGTTGTTTGTGCTGGGGTTTGGCGCGTTGATTCTGGGTCACGCCATTACGCAGCAATGGTTAGGTGTGCCGCTCGCGGTTACAGGTGGACTGGGTGTTGCCATCGCGCATTGGGTAAATCATCGTGAGTGCAAGAATTGTCCGCGTTGCCAGGACGGATGCGATCACGCTCATTAAGGGCAACTGCTTTCGAAGAAAACCTTTCTTGAAAGAAAGGTTGTTCCTCGAGCTCCTTTCCAAAGAACTTTAGTATGATACTTCGTATCACCTAGATGGTGACTGTTCCTGATTCGTCTGAATCGCCTTCGGTTTGTTCGTCACCCAATTTTTCGCGCAGATACTTTAGATCTCCGGTCAACTTTTCTTTCACCAGAAAGTAGTCGCTGCTGTGGATGATCAGGTTGGCGCCGAGTTCGGCCCACTTCAATGCATCGTCGATTCCGAATGAGTAGTGGAATCCAACGCCGAGTCCTGCGCCGCGCCCCGTGTCGATGATGCGTTTGATGGCATCAGTGAATTTCGGGTTGCTGTAGTCTTCGGGAATGCCGAGGCTGATGGAGAGGTCGTGCGGTCCTATCAAAAGCGCATCGATATCTGGAACGCCGACGAGTTCGCCTAGTTCTTCAATGGCGGCAACGCTTTCGATGTTTACCAAGCAGAGATTGTGCTGATTCATGTCCGCAATGTATGTGGCTGTCGTATCGTCGAGTGTTTCCGAGCCGTTGAGCACTGCTTCGAGTCGTTTGCCCTTGAGGGGACGGTATTTCGCTGCTCCTCGCAAGACCTGAATTTCTTTTGTGGACTCGCAATAGGGGGAGACGATGCCTTTGGCGCCGGCATCGATGGTCATATTCGCGAGTGCGGCGTCGCAGGCTGGAATACGCACAATGGGGGGTAGTCCCAGCGCGGAAAAATTGTGACACATCCAGGACAGGGGTTGTCGGTCAAGGGGAATATGTTCGGTGTCGATGAATACGAAGTCGAGGCCGGTCTGCGCGAGCATGGCGGGCCAAATAGGGGAGGGTGATACGACGCAGGTGCCGTAGACGCGTCGGCCTTCGTGTAGTGCGGCGCGTAATTCTGATCCGGTCATCGTTAGTCGTCCGACGGTGCGCGGGTGATGGCACGTTCGTCAAAGACGGCATGCATGATCGTTGTGCGTTCGTTCGTCGTGTAGATGACGTGAATTTTTCCGTCTTTGGTTTGAATCATGTAGGGATAGGCGAAGGTGTTGTCGCCTCCGCCGATGTTGCGTTTGTGAGGAAAGGTTTTTCCATCGTCGAGTGATACCGCTATCGTCAGGGGTGTGCGCTCGAGAGGGTTATCGTTGTAGGCGAGGATGATGTGGCCTTCGGGTGTGCGGACGACATCGACCGCGGCGTTCGGGTTGACCATATCCGTGTCGACGGCATCGCTCCAAGTACGGCCGCCGTCGTGGGATTCGGATTTCTGAATGTAGCCGTGATACTTGGGGCCGTATCCGCCACCGCGACGCATCCAACAAATGAGATGGTCATCGGTGATCTGCACGACTTGCGGTTGCAGGTTGCCGATTTTCGAGTGAATCTTGTTCGTGGGCGTCCAGGTATTGTCTTTGGGTGAGTATCGCAGGAAATAACTGGCTGTGGAAGCATCTAACGCTTCTTTGTCGCTACCTTTTTCGTCATACATGGGCAGGAGGTAGTCGCCGTCGTTGAGTGCGATGGGTTGTCCGCGCACCATGCTGCCGAGAGCCATCGCGACCATGAATGAGTCGGACCAGGTATGCGCGCCGTCGGTGGAGATTTTTGCTTTGACTCTGGCTTCGGACCAAGTGTCGCCGTATTGCGTGTTGTAGAAGAGCCACACGATGCCATCGGGAGCCTGCCACACGACCGGGTTGCCGTCGCCGCGCATGGGGGTGTCGGCGATGATGGTGGGTTCGGTCCAGCGGTTGGGTTGGCGAGCCAAGCGTGCGCCGTAGACTGCGGTGCCTTGATCGTATTCGCCGGCGCCACCGTAATACGAAATGTAGAGGTCGCCATTGGCGAGTTCGGTGATGGCGGCGGGGTGTTTGTAGATGCCGGGGTGCTCGGTGCCGAAGACGCGATAGGTATCGATGTTTCGGATGAGATCGTCCTCGTCGAGGGCATGGGCGGTGAGGGGTAGCGATGCAACGGTCAGTAAGATGAGTAGAAGGTGCCGTGAAGTTTTTTGCATAGTCAATCCAGTTTGTTTCTTGAAAGGTCAGGCTTCATACTAGCAAGTAATGATCGGTAATAGATAATCAATTTTGCAACGATGAATGAGAAAGGCTCAGTATGCCAATGTCACTTGATGGGGAAGTTGTTTTTATCACTGGTGGCTCTGCGGGAATCGGCGCGGGGCTTGCGCGTGAGTGTGCAGGTCGCGGGTTGCGGGTTGCCGTTGCAGGACGTAATAAAGATCGTCTTGATGCCGTGGTGGAGACGATCGATTCGGATGGCGGGCAGGCGCTGGGTGTGATTTGTGACGTGACCAGCAGGGCGAGCCTGGACGAGGCGGTGGAAAGCATAATCGCCAAGTGGGGCAGGCTGGATACGGTTATCGCCAACGCGGGATTCGGCGTGAGCGGTTCGCTGGAATCACTTGGTACGGACGACTATCGGAGGCAGTTTGATACGAATGTGTTTGGATTGCTGGACACGGTTTATGCCGCGCTGCCACACGTCATCGAATCGAGAGGACGCGTCGTGCTGATTTCGAGCGTGATGGGAAAACTGGGCCGTCCGAATTCGTCTGCTTATGTGGCGAGTAAGTTTGCGGTGTGTGGTTTGGCGGAATCGATTCACTATGAGTTGCGGGCGAAAGGTGTGACGGTTACGTGTTTGAACCCGGGACTGGTGGAAAGCAATTTTCGCATGACGAATAACAGGAGTGAATGGAAAGAAGACAAAAGCGATCCGGCACCGGAGTGGCTGGTTGTGCCGACGGAGGCTGCCGCGCGATCCATGGTAAACGCGATTCAGCGGCGTAAGCGCGAAGTGACGATTACGGGTCATGGAAAATCACTCGTCGCGTTGCATCACTATTTTCCGTGGCTGTTTCATATGGCGATGCGCGTGATGAATCGAGAGAGGGCTAGCGACGGAAGTTGAGAGTTTATAGTCCCAGATCCATTTGACGCGAGCCGGGCCCTTGACTTGCGTGGAGCTCATGGAGCGATGTTGGAATGGTTTCCACGAAGGCGCGAATTTCGTCGCATACTCGTTTGTAGTGTTCCATTGCTTCTTCATCCGAGCCTGCTGTTTCGGCGAGCCGAGGGGGATCGTCAAAATTTTTGTGAACCAATTTCGCGTCGCCGGGAAAAACCGGACAGGTTTCCTGCGCGTTGTCGCATACTGTGACGACGTAGTCAAACTCGACGCTGCTGAGTCGGGCGATCTTCTTCGAGCCGTGCTCGGAAATGTCGACGCCGGCCTGCATCATCACTTTTACGGCGACCCGGTTGAGGCCGTGCGGTTTGGTGCCGGCGGAGTATGCATCGACGAGATCGGATTTCAGGTGACGGGCCCAACCTTCGGCCATCTGGCTTCGGCAGGAGTTTCCCGTGCACAGGAATAGGATCTTGATTCGCTCGGTTGCTGTGGCAACGGCGGTTCTGGGTTTTGGGGCGGCTTTTTCCATGAACACATTATATCAGGTGACAGAAAGTAAGATAAATACTACATAAAGTAAGATAAACACAACATATAGACATCAATAAGTAAGAATAGTAATAAACTCACAATATGTATTTGACATTTAATTTTTCTTGATGGTATAGTTTGCTGTCGGTGAGAGAGGCTATGTCACCGAGTTTCGAGCACCTCCGGTCGGTTGAAATCTGGCTGTGGGGTACATGTAAAAAAGGGGGACATGACCTGTGTGTTCAGGGGAGTCCGTAAAGAAGGAAGAAATTCTTGATTAAAAAGTGGACTGTCATTTTGATTCCGCACAATCGGGGTGAGCGACGTTCGTTTAATATGAGCGATATGCATATCTGGTTGTCTGCAGCAACAATGTTAGTGTTGCTGTTTGTGGCCGCGTTTTTTTTCCAGCGTAGCCGCTCACTGGAAACTCGAGCACAGCGGGTGGAGCTGGAGGCCAGGGCGCTTGAAGTCATGTTGCAGTCGAAGGTATCGGCTCCTGTACAAGAGGCGGACTGGTCTGAGCGTGAGCTTGAACTGCGCGCGGAATATGAACAACGCGATACGGTGTTGGTGCGTGAATTGAGTCGCTTGTATGATCTCGAAAAAGAAGTACGCATCATCACGGGTCTGCCTGCTCAAATGTCGGATGATGAAGAAGTACCGCTTCCGCCTCGAGAGGGAAAGGGTGGTCGAGTCGGAAATTTCGATGATGGTATCGTGTATACGGTGAGCGAAGCGTTTTTTCCGCCGGAAATATTGAATGGTATTGCGGCGCCGTCTGCCGATATTATGTTACAGGAGATTCAGGTTCGCAGGGAGAGTCTTAAGCACATGCTATTGAGTATGGACGCGCAGCGTACGCGAATCGCGCACACGCCGTCTATTTGGCCGACGACGGATCCGCGACGTCGTATAAACTCGCGTTTTGGTCAACGCCCAGATCCGTTCACGCGTCGCTTAACCAAGCATAATGGGGTAGACATTGCTGCCGATCATGGATCGCCCATTGTTGTTTCGGCGGACGGGGTCGTTACGTTTTCGGGTTATCACCAGTTTCTGGGGAACGTTGTGAAGATTGACCATAGCTATGGACTTGAATCCTGGTATGGTCACATGAGCACGCGATTGGTGGAGACTGGGGACACATTGACCCGAGGCCAGCTCATCGGTAAAGTAGGGAGCACGGGCCGCGCTACGGGGCCTCATATTCATTACGAAGTTCACGTCAATGGGAAAACTGTGGATCCCAAAAACTATATTGGACACTGATTATGCTTGAGAAGAAGAAATTGGACGAGAATAACGTAGTTACGATTATTGGCCCGGGCACGACGATTACGGGCGAAATCGAGTCAAAAGGCACGGTGCGCGTCGAGGGCACGGTGAATGGTCGTATCGATTGTGAAGACACGATAGTCATCCACGAATCGGGCCACGTAAAAGCCGATTTGATTGCTGGACAGGTGATCATCAGCGGCACGGTGGAGGGCAACACTTTCGCGCATGATCGACTCGAAGTGACGAATCAGGGAAAGATTGTTGGGAACATTACGGCACCGCGCATCAGTATCGCGGAAGGTGTGATCTTTGAAGGCCAATGCACGATGAAGCCTCAGGGACAAATCGAGCCACCTCTGAAGAATGGTCAAGCGCCCAAAGAAGTCAAAGAAGTCAAGCCAGCCAAAGAAGAGGCGGCCGTAACTAATTAGTTGCGGGTATGTCATTTGTTTCGCCCTGAGGGCAATCCTCATCTTCATTCGTATCGTTGTAGGATAGCTGTGGTCATTTAGAGTCGCTCTGTACATTCGATTTGGCGTATAATGGTGTTCTCTACCGGATGTACCAATTATGTCAGAAGAAGTTATCCCGAGCCTGAAATCCAAAGTGCTTGTCGCTATGAGCGGCGGGGTTGACAGTTGCGTCACGGCGGCGTTGTTGGCGGAACAGGGTTATGACATCGTGGGCATCACCATGCGCGTGGTGCAGGATCACGATCAAAATCCGAAGGCGGTGTTTCAGCCGTGTTGTTCAGTGCAGATGGCATTGGATGCGCGGGAAGTGTGCCAGAAGTTCGGCTATCCCCATTACACGGTGAATCTCATCGAAAATTTCGAGACTCAGGTGGTGGATGATTTTATCGGAGAATATGAATCGGGTCGCACGCCGAATCCCTGTGTACGGTGTAATCAGCGACTGAAATTTGGCACGCTGTACAAGAAGGCGCTTGAGCTGGAGGCGGATTACATCGCGACGGGGCATTATGTGCAACTGGCGAAGGTGGGAGGTCGATTCGCGGTGCAAAAGGCCGTGTATCGTCCCAAGGATCAGAGTTATGTGATGGCCGGGTTGTCGCAGAAGCAACTCGCGATGGGGATTTTTCCGTTGGGCGGACTT
>JAYGCN010000229.1:0-5817 GCA_046583315.1 Candidatus Hydrogenedentota bacterium | reverse complement strand
AGGACCCCTGTGGCGCGCAGCGCATGCCCAACGGCAACATCGTCATCGGCGCCTACGCCCAAAAAGATCCCGCCAAACCCCGCGTATTCGAAATCACCCGCGACAAAGAAGTCGTGTGGGAATTCTTCCACCCAGACCTCCATGCCCACGAAATCCACATCGTGACCACCAACGGCAAAAAAGTCGACCCGGTCTGGCGATAACGCTACCCAAAATATGGAAAAGTACGGTATACTAAACTCACAATACAATCGGGGGACGACTCATGAAAATACGAATTGCACTAGCCCTTTCAGCAGTTATGTTGATTACTATCGCAACCAACGTCGCAGAAGCAAGAGCCACCAATGAGAAAAAACGTGGCAAGATCGATGCCATCGCAAAAGATGCCTTGAGCGTCGTGCTCGACAATCGGGAACGCGCCAAAGATCTCTTCAATAAATCCTACGGTTATGCCGTCTTCGATAACGTCAAAATCTCCCTCATGATCTCCGGCGGAGGCGGTCGCGGTGTCGCGGTCGAACGCGCTTCCGGAAATCGCACCTACATGAACATGGGCACGATCGGCCTCAACATCGGTCTCGGTGCACAAAAATACCAAGTCATCTTCTTCTTTGAAGACAAAGCCACCTTCGAAGATTTCGTCAACAAGGGATGGCAGGCCGACGCCAATGCCAATGCCGTCGCAGGAACCAAAGGGGCCAACGCCGAAGCCGCAGCCGGATCAGCCGGTGCGAACGCTGAAGCCGCATTCGATGGGGGTGGAATGGCTCTCTACCAGATCACCGAAGCCGGACTCATGCTCCAAGCCGACATCGCCGGAACGAAATTCTGGAAGAACAAGAAACTCAACAAGAAATAGCGCGCCCATACATCCGCACTCCAAGCCCGCACTCTCTACGTGCGGGCTTTTTTCTTGCCACGCGATTTCCCCTTCGCATTCTTCCCATTCGAAATACTCGCGTTCGCGCGAACAATCTCGGCAACGGCATTCCTGTCCACATACGTCTTGACGTTAATCAACTTCTCCGGTATTTCCCGAATAAATCGGCTCGGCTGCGACACCGACTCCCGACCATGTCGAATTCGCGAACACGTCTCGAATATCGTAAAGTGACGCTGCGCACGCGTAATCGCCACATAAAACAGACGCCTTTCTTCCTCGACCGTATTATCCCGAAGACTCCGCTGATGCGGAATAATGCCGTCCTCCGCCCCCACCAAAAACACATACGGATACTCCAAGCCCTTCGCGCTATGAATCGTCATCAACGTCACCACCGAACGATCCGTGCCATCCTCCGCAAAACGATCCGCATCGCGCGTCAACGTGCTCTGATCCAAAAATTCACCCAGACTCGGTTTACGCGCCGTATTCTCATACTCCTCCAACGACTTTACGATCGCCTGCACATTATCCCAGCGCATCCCTGCCATCTCCGGTGTCTTCGACGTTCGCTCCAATTCCGCCTTGTACCCGACCCTGAGAATCATCTGCTGCAGAATATCCGCC
This sequence comes from Candidatus Hydrogenedentota bacterium, assembly GCA_046583315.1. Lineage (GTDB taxonomy): Bacteria > Hydrogenedentota > Hydrogenedentia > Hydrogenedentales > DTSJ01. The sequence goes on along the minus strand of JAYGCN010000229.1, from coordinate 4,304 downwards.
ATCGAACTCTTCCGCGCCTTGAACTGATACCGGAAATCCTTCATCAAACCCAAAAAATTCCGAATCCCCTTTTCCGCCTGCCCGGTAATTAACCCTTCCTGCAGCGCCGCCGCCATGCCTCGCCCCAAGGTCAAATTCCGTTCACGACACACATCATGAATCACATGCAACGTCTTATCTCCAATCCCCCGACGCGGCATATTCACGATCCGCAAAAACGAAGACTCATCCCAGGGATTCACGATCACCTTCAAATACGCAACAATATCCCTGATCTCAGACCGCTCGAAAAATTCCTGTCCCCCAATCACAACATACGGAATGCCCGCCGCCCGCAACGCAATCTCAAACGGCCGCGACTGCATATTCGATCGATACAAAATCGCGAAGTCCTCATGAATCGCGCCCGCCTTGATGCGGATGTTCTCCATCCACTCCAACGCCATCTTCGCCTCATGCTCCTCATCACCCGTCACAATCCGATCAATAGGACGACCCGGCCCCTGAGTCGGCACCATCTTTTTGTCGATACGTTTCCCGTTATTCGAAATCACCGCGTTCGCCGCCTCCAGAATAGGCTCCTTCGAACGATAGTTATAGCCCAACGTGACCGTCTTCGCCTTCGGGAAATCCTTGCCGAAATTCAAAATATTCGACACATCCGCGCCGCGCCACCCATAAATCGACTGATCATCATCCCCGACCACACACAAATTCCCGTGCCCCGCAACAAGCGTGCGAATCAACTTGTACTGAATCGTATTCGTGTCCTGATACTCATCCACCATCACATACTTGAAACGCTGCTGAAAAAGCTCCCGCACCTCAGAATGTTTCGTCCACAACTGCAATACAAATCCCAGCAAGTCATCAAAATCCAACGTATTCGCCGCCCGCAACGCCGACTGATACCGTTCAAAAATATCCGGCAGCCACGTCTCATACTTCTCCCGATTCGCCTGCTCTTCTTTCGACTCCTCCGCCGGCACGTTCATCGCAAACTTCGGCTCCCCGCCCCCACCCTTCGCCAAACTGATCTGCTCACGTAAAATGCCCGGGCTAAACTCCTCCTGAGGCCCCTCAAGATCATCAATCACCCGTTTGATCAGATTACGCGTATCCCCCTCACTCGAAATCGTAAAATTCTTGCGGTAACCCAGATGACCAATATGCTCCCGCAGTACCTTCAGACAAAACGAATGAAAGGTAGAGATAACAACCTTCTCCGCCTTCGTGGAACCAATCAGCTCCGCCACGCGCTCGCGCATCTCCCCCGCAGCCTTATTGGTAAATGTAACGGCCAGAATCTCGTCCGGTTTCGCCTTACGCTGAGCAATGATATAGCCAATACGACGCGCCACCACCCGCGTTTTACCACTGCCCGCACCCGCGATCACCAGCAACGCACCATCAATATGACGCACCGCATCCGCCTGATTTTCATTCAATCCCGCAAGATATTTTGATACAACCGCCATAAAATAATCGTAAATTCCCCGTTATATAACCGATTTTCGCCCCGCCCACAGCCAACGCGGGAAGCGCGGATTGTAGCAACTTTAAGTCCCATCTTCCACTGAAAACGGGCCTACATTACCCGAAAAACCTGATTTCGTGTATAATACCTGCTCATTTCAAAAGAGGATTCAACCAACCATCACCCAAGATGAGAATCCGATAACCCCACGCCGAGCCCACTATGAACCTGAGTACCGTCCTCTACAACGAAATTCTGCCCGCCGTCGAAAAACCATCGCGTTACCTCGGCACCGAACTCAACACCCGTCACAAGAACAAAGACGACGTCGATCTACGCATGACCCTCGTTTTTCCCGACCTCTACGACCTCGGGCTCGGCAACGTCGGCATCCTCATCATGTACTCCATCCTCAACGACCTCGACTGGTGCTGGTGCGAACGCGCCTACTCACCCGCCGCCGACATGGAAGCCCAACTCCGCAACCGCGGCCTTAACCTCTTCAACCACGAATCCAAAGACACCCTCGACGAAATGGACCTGATCGGCATCACGCTCCAGTCCGAACTCACCTACACCAACATCCTCACCATCATCGACCTCGCCGGATACCCCTTGCGCGCAGCCGACCGCGCCGACGACGCCCCCCTCTTCTTCGCAGGCGGACCCACCGTATTCAACCCCGAGCCCATGGCCCCCTTCTTCGACTTCTTCGTTATCGGTGAAGGCGAAGACGTCATCGTCGAAATCGCCGAACGCATGCGCACCGTCAAAGACCTACCCCGTCGTGAACGCCTCGAAGCACTCCAGGATCTCGAAGGCGTTTACATCCCCGAATTCTATCCCTTCGAAACCATGCCCGACGGACAAGTCCTCCCCAAAGAAGACGCACCCAAAATTACAAAACGCCTCGTCAACTCCTTAGACGGCGCGAAATTCCCCACCGACTACATCGTGCCCTACACCCAGCAAGTCCACGACCGCCTCTCCCTCGAAGTCCTTCGCGGATGCACCCAGGGCTGCCGATTCTGTCAGGCCGGCATGGTTACCCGTCCCGTACGCGAACGCTCCCTCGAAAACATCGACCAACTCATGAAAGAATCACTCGAGAAAACCGGTTACGAAGAAGTCTCCCTCGTTTCCCTGTCCACCTGCGACTTTTCCCGACCCAAACAACTCGTAGAACAAGCCGCAGCCCGTGGACGCGACTCTCGCGTCTCCATTTCCCTCCCCTCCCTGCGTCTTGACTCCTTCTCCGTCGAAATGGCTGATAAAGTCGCCGACGTACGCCGCTCCGGACTCACCTTTGCCCCCGAAGCCGCCAGCCCACGCCTGCGCGCCGTCATCAACAAATGGATTCCCGACGAGGGACTACTCGAAATGTCCGCCGAAGCCTTCAAGCGCGGCTGGAAACACGTCAAGTGTTACTTCATGATAGGCCTGCCCACCGAACGCGACGAAGACATCGAAGCCATCGTCGATCTCTGCCACCGCAACCTCGAAGTCGGCAAAGCCATCAACCCCAACGCCAAAATCAACCTCGGCGTATCCACCTTCGTGCCCAAACCCTTCACCCCCTTCCAATGGGCCGAACAAATTGACATGGAAGAAACCGAACGCCGCCAAAAAATCCTCGACGAAGGCTTCAAGAAAACACGCAACATCAAATTCGGTCGCCACGACGCGAGAACCACCTTCATCGAAGGCCTCGTCACCCGCGCCGACCGCCGTTGCGCCGACCTCATCGAAGCCGCCTGGAAAAACGGAGCCCGCTTCGAATCCTGGGACGAACTCTGCAACCTCGGCGCCTGGCTCAAAGCCATCGAACAAGTCAACTACGACGTCAAATTCGCCTTCCGCGAACGCGATCCCCAGGACCGTCTCCCCTGGGATCACATCGACATCCTCATGCCCAAACAATGGTTCCAGGAAGACTGGGCACGCGCCATGGAATACAAACACGCCCAAGACTGCCGCGCCGGAAAATGCCACATGTGCGGCGTCATCTTCCGCGAACAAGAACTCTGCAGCCACATGCTCAAAAATCAACGCAAAGGACGCATCGAAGAAAAAGATTGGTCCCCCGACACCACGCCCCCATACGTCGAGCCCGAACCCATCCAACGCATCCGGTTCCGCATCGGGTGCACAGACGAACCACGCTTCCTCAGCCACCTCGAATGGATGAACGCCTGGATTCGCACCCTGCGCCGCGCGCGCGCACCCCTGTCCTACTCCCAGGGATTCCACGCCCATCCAAAAATAAACTTCGCCTCCGCCAAACCCGTCGGCGAAGAATCCCGCGGCGACTACATGGACATCGTGCTCAAAGAATTCGTACACGCCGACGACCTGCTCGCCCGCGTCAAAGCCACCCTGCCCCAAGGCTTCATGGCCATCCACGCCGAAGACGTGCCCCTCAAAACAGCTTCCCTCATGTCCAGCGTACACGGCGCACAATACACTCTCACCACCGACACGCAAGATGCCCAAGCAATCCAGGCACGCATCGAAGAAATCAACGCCTCCGAAGAAATCATCATCCAACGCAAAGTCAAAAACAAGAAAAAGAAAAATGGACGCGGCCCACGCAGACCCGCCAACAAAACCGCCCCCCTCAACATCCGCCCCATGATCGCCCACCTCGAACTAACCGACTCAAACGATCACCAGGCCACCATCCAGTTCGACACCCAGCTCCACGACGGCAAACTCGCCAAACCCAAAGAAATCATCCAACTCCTCAACCTCGACCCAATAAGCACCCGCACCCTAAAACGCGACACCCTAATCGAAAACAACACCCTCGCCACCGCCTAAGAGCACT
>JAYGCN010000206.1:0-2393 GCA_046583315.1 Candidatus Hydrogenedentota bacterium | reverse complement strand
AAAACGAAATTTGGTGTCGCACCATTATTAGCCGACCACGCATCAGATGCTTTTGCCCGACTTTATATCGGCAACGACGCCCTTGAGTCCAATCAATCGAACGCGTCTTGTTCTGAAATTATCGATTTGTCTGAATGGTGGTATCGAGAAAGCGACCTCCCTTTTGTATTTGCACGTTGGGTGGTGCGTTCCTCGCTCACGGATGATGCGAAAGAAACTATTGAGGCTTGGCTGGAAGAATCCGTTCAAGCGGCGGCGACACCAGAGGGGAAACGTCAGATGGCACTGAACAATAAAACTGCGTTTGGCTCTATGTCCGAGGCTGTGGAGTATTACCAGCGCATCCACTTCCATCTCGGCGATCAGGAGCTTTCCGGTTTATCGCAATTCAAGATGGCTATTAAGGAGAGTAGTGAATGCATCTCGATCGCTTAGACAAAAATGAAGCGCTCTCGCTGTTTCAGTCTGCTACGCAATTGGAATTGATGGAGCGCGCGAATGCCGCACGTTTCGCGAGGCATCCCGAGAACGAAGTAACTCTTGTCTTTGATACAAACCCGAATTACACAAATGCCTGTATCACCGATTGCACGTTTTGCAGTTTTTATCGAAAACCGGGACATGAGGAAGTCTATGTGTTGACACCTAGCGAGATGGCGGCGAAGGCCGTGGACGCTCAAGCCCTCGGTGTGACGACAATGCTTTTGCAAGGCGGGCACAACCCCGATTTGGATATTGAATATTATCTCGACGTAATCACGGCGATTCAGGAAGCGGCACCGGCACTGCACCAACACTTTTTCTCGCCACCTGAAATCGAACATATCTCCCTGACTTCCGATTTGTCAACCCGCGAAGTGCTGCAACGATTCTGGGAAGCTGGATTGCGCACAATACCGGGCGGCGGCGCTGAAATCCTGGTGGACGCTGTTCGTCGTAGAGTGTCGCCCAAGAAAACATCGGCTGGGAACTGGCTAAACATCATGCGCGAGGCGCACGAAATCGGGTTCAAGACCAGCGCGACGATGACCTACGGCCACATGGAATCCGAAAAGGACATCATCGATCACTTACTCGCACTCCGGGAACTTCAAGATGAAACGGGTGGGTTCTACTCCTTCATTCCGTGGAGTTTTAAGCCGGGTGGGTCTCCGCTGAGCAATCTGGTGCCTCATGTAAAATCCGCCTCCTACTACATTCGCGTTATAGCGATTGCGCGACTCGTCCTCGACAATTTTGACCATGTCCAGGCTTCCTGGTTCGGCGAAGGGTGGCGTGCAGGACAGCTTGCGCTTCATGCAGGGGCCGATGATTTCGGTGGTGTGCTGCTTGAAGAGAATGTGTTGTATCAAGCCGAACATCGTTGCGCATCAACCGTGGATCACGTGCTCAAGACGATAAGCGATGCCGGCTTCACCCCGGTACAACGCTCGACCGAATACCAAATCCTATCGTATCCGGCGCTTGGCTCTGCCATGAACGAGGGGGATCCGGTACACGAACGTGTCAACGAAGCGCAGACTGCAAACACATTCTAAACCAAGGAGGAACTATCATGAGCGACCCCGTAATACGTATCGGGCATAGCCCCGACCCGGACGATGCATTCATGTTTTATGGATTTGCATCGGGGCAAGTAGAGATACCCGGTCACGCCATTGAGCACGTCATGCTCGACATCCAATCCCTCAACGAAATGGGTCTGGGCGACGACCCTTTGGAAGTGACAGCACTGTCGCTTCATGCCTTTCTGGAGCTTGAGGATCGCTACGAGTTCCTGGAAGTCGGCACGAGTGTGGGCCGAAACTACGGGCCACGCCTCATCGCGAATGAAGCCCGTAGTTTGGAGTCCCTCGCCGGATGTCGGGTTGCACTGCCTGGACCAAAGACCACGGCTACGTTGGTCATTCGGCAGGTTTTGCCGGATTTCGAAGAAGTTCACATGGACTTTACGAAAATTATGGACGCCGTGCGCGCGGGCGATGTTGATGCAGGTCTCATCATCCACGAAGGTCAACTGACCTACAAGGACGAAGGTTTCACATTGCTGGCGGACATGGGCGAAGTGTTCGCGCAACGTCATGGCGGACTGCCCCTTCCACTCGGAGTGAATTGTGTTCGGTCCGATATTGATCCGGCGGTAAAAACACAGATTGCCGATGCCTATCGCAAGTCGGTGAATATCGCGCTTACCCAACGCAAAGCAGCGCTGGATTACGCCCTTAGTTTTGCGCGTGGTCTTGATCCGAAACTAGCGGACACCTTTGTCGGCATGTATGTCAACGAAGATAGTCTTGCATTCAATGATGAAATTAAAGAGGCCGTAGAAATACTGCGAGAGGAGTATTGGAATCATGCGTCTGCAAACCGCTGAACAACAAATCGAAAATGGT
>JAYGCN010000190.1:0-31824 GCA_046583315.1 Candidatus Hydrogenedentota bacterium | reverse complement strand
TCGACATGATTTGTCTGGGCGGTCCTATCGCAATTCGTGAAGCAAAGAAGCTGGTGAGACGCGTGCCGCTGCTTTCGCGTGAAGAGGGTTTCGCCGAGACGGCTCCCTGGAGTGCTTCACTCTTTGCATCCGACGAAGGTGCTGAGGGTATGGCCTCATTTCGGGAAAAACGTAAGCCAAACTGGGTCAAGGAATAACTCCGCGCGATTCACCCGGAGATTTCTCGACAAAACTCTTCATCCCGTAGAGAGAAGAAAGGTTTGTTCGCAATAGTTTCCATTGCAGCGAACTATCGAAACGCTTTGCTCGATTGGCTCCAATCCCCTATCCTCAACGGGTTTACAGCTTATATTGGGTATTCATAACCGAGCTCGATAAATCTCTAGAAATTTGCCAAATGACTTGAATTAGGGTAGATTATGCCTATATAGTGTATGACTGACTGGTCAGTCATAGCCTTTTATTGCTCTTGCTTAGCCACTAAATTTAAGGGGAACTACATGAAAAATGAAGTTATGGCCCACGTCCGATCCGGTGGACGTCAGATATCGCTTTACGCGGAATTGGGCGGATATTTTTCTCCGGACGGCGAGTTGCATGAGGCGAAGTTTCGAAAATTCATATCCGACTCGTTAGAGGAGCGGACCGAAAAGCAGGCGGCGGCTTCGTGGCTTTCGGCTTATCTGGATCATGTGTTGGGTTATTTGGAAGACAAGGGAATGGGGTCGGTGACGCCTCGACTTTTTGAAGTCGCCATCGATGAATCCACGAAACACGGTTTGGATGAAGTCTCGCTTAATCCATCGGTGATGCAGCAAATGCTTTCGCAGTGGAACGTCCCCGAAACCCCCGAGGTCTTGCGCGAGGAGGAGGCGGATCGTAAACGCCGCGCCATTCTGGATGCAGCGCTGGAAGTATTCACGCAACGGGGATTCTATGAAGCGACGATGGAAGAAATTGCAGGCGTATCGAGCGTGGCGAAAGGAACGCTTTATCGTTACTTCGCGAGCAAGGAAGATCTATTTGAACAATTGCTGGCGGAAACTCGCGTGGAGATTGCGAAACGATTCTTGGGCGTATTTTCTGAATCGGACGATGTACTTAAACAAATCGAGGTGTTCGTAGAGGAATGGATCGCGTTCATCGAAGAGAACCACGCGATTTATCGACTCATCCAGGCCGAAGGCACGACGTTGCGCGGCGGAACCCAAACGGTTTTCTACGAATCACTCATATCGAGTCTCCCGATGATCAAGGAACGCGTGGTCTCCATGGACAGCGACAAACAGCTGAAGGCGATCAGTTTTCACACGGTCGTATACGGAATATTCGGATTCGTCGATGGGGTCGTGCGCAAGTGGTTTCAATCGGGCATGGAGTACCCACTTCGCAATGAAATTCCAACGATTCTGGAAGTCTTGTTCAACGGCTTCGTAAGCGAACAAGGCAACAGCAAAACATTTTTCGCGTCTTCGGGCCGCTCCAAGACCGCGCCGAAGGGCTCGACGAATCATTAAATCATAAACAGTAATTCTTACCTAAATCATAGGCAGTTAGGAATCTTTTTCGATGAGTAATGACACGAACGGAAGCACCAGCAATACCAACGGAACCAGATCTTCAACGATTCACTCACGAATCCGCGAGACACCCATCGCGATTGTCGGGATGGCGAGTCTGATGCCGGACGCGAAGGCTCTGGACCAGTATTGGGGTAACATCACGGGGCGTGTGAACAGTATCGTGGATGTGCCTGCGAGTCGATGGAATATTGATGACTATTATGATGCTGACCCGACGGTACTGGATAAAACGTATTGCAAGCGCGGCGCATTTCTTCCTGAGATTGATTTTAACCCGATGGAATACGGTCTTCCGCCGAACATTTTGGAAGTCACCGATGCAGGTCAGTTACTTGGTCTCGTTGTGGCGAAGGATGTTCTGGAAGACGCGGGAATATCCGAGGATTCATCGTATGACCGTGATCGCATTGGTTGTGTGCTGGGAATTGGCGGCGGGCAGAAGCTGAGTGCTTCGCTTACGGCGCGTTTGCAATATCCTGTGATTGAACGAATCCTGCGCTCCAGTGGGGTGCCGGAAGCTGAAATCGCGCGGGTGATTGAAAAATACAAAGCAAATTACGTGGCATGGGAAGAGAATTCATTCCCGGGGCTTTTGGGCAATGTGATTGCCGGGCGAATCGCGAATCGCTTTAACCTTGGTGGAATGAACTCGGTTGTGGATGCGGCGTGTGCGAGTTCGTTGAGCGCGATTAAGCTGGCTGTCTCGGAGTTGCTTGAGGGGCATAGTGACCTGATGATTACGGGGGGTGCCTGCACGGACAACTCGATCTTTATGTACATGAGTTTTAGTAAGACACCGGCGTTTACGCAGGATGAGTTCATTAAACCTTTCGATGCTGAGTCGCAGGGCATGATGATAGGTGAAGGCATCGGGATGGTCGCGCTGAAGCGTCTTCCCGATGCGGTACGGGATGGCGATCGCATATACGCAACCATTAAAGGCATTGGCTCGTCAAGCGACGGAAAGTTCAAGAGTATCTATGCGCCGCGGTCTCAGGGTCAGGCGAAAGCGTTGCGGCGTGCGTATGCGGATGCGGGGTATGCCGCTTCGACGGTTGGTTTGGTTGAGGCGCACGGTACGGGTACGGCTACGGGTGATGTGGCTGAGTTCGGTGGCCTGTGCGAAGTGTTTGGCGCGGATAATGAGCGGAAACAGCATGTCGCGCTGGGTAGCGTGAAGTCGCAGATCGGTCATTTGAAGGCTGCGGCGGGTGCTGCAGGGCTTATCAAGGCGGCCTTGGCATTGCATCATAAAGTTTTGCCGGCGACGTTAAGCGTGAAGCTGCCGAATCCTAAATTGAACATAGAAGAGTCTCCTTTTTATCTAAACACTGAGACGCGTCCGTGGGTAACTGCGGAAGATGGATCGCCGCGTCGTGCGAGTGTGAGTGCCTTTGGTTTTGGCGGCACGAATTTTCACGTGGCGATGGAGGAGTATACGCCGAGCCAGGAAGGTGCGTATCGTTTGAATGCGGTGCCTCAACCGTCTTTGTTGGTAGCGGCGAATCGTACGCAGTTGACGACGGCGTGTCGTGATGCATTGAGTGCGCTTGAGACGGGTGATGCGTTGAAATGTTATGGCGAATTTTTGACGGCGACGGCGTTGCGCAAAATTTCTGATGACCAGCCGCGACTTGGATTTGTGTCGAGTTCTCGTGAGGACGCGATTGCACTATTGAATCGAGCGCTTGAAGGCTTGGAGAAGAATGGTGGTTCTGAACCTTGGGAAACACCGGATGGTATTTTCTTCCGCTCGGAAGCGTTGGAGCATGATGGTGCCGTTGTGGCGTTGTTTTCGGGACAGGGTTCCCAGTATGTGGGCATGGGCAGCGAGTTGGCCTGCAATTTCCCGACCTATCTTGATTCGCTGAACCAGATGGACAGCCAGTTTACACAGAGTGGTCAAGCACGACTTTCGGATCGGGTTTTTCCGGTTCCGGTGTTTGCTGCGGAGTCGCACAAGGCCAATGAGAGTGCGCTTCAGCAGACCCAGTTTGCGCAGCCGGGTATTGGTACGTTTAGCGCGGGTACGTATAAGATTTTGAGCGCGGCCGGGTTTAAGCCAGACTTTGTTGCCGGGCATAGCTTTGGTGAGTTGACGGCGTTGTGGGCGGCGGGCGTGTTTGGTGAGGCGGATTATTATCGTCTTGCGAAAGCGCGCGGTGAAGCGATGTCTGCGCCGGATGATCCGGATTTTGATGCGGGTACCATGTCGGCGATTGTGGGTGAAGTGAGCGGTCTCGCGGATTATTTGAAAGACTTTCCGGATGTCGTAATCGCGAATTACAACAGTAAGACTCAGGTGGTGATTGCTGGCCCGAAAGATGCCATTGCTGCGGCGAACGCGCATTTGAAAGAGAAGGGTTACAAAGCGATTCCATTGCCCGTTTCGGCGGCATTCCATACTTCGCTTGTGAGTCATGCACAGGCACCGTTTGCTGAGTCAATTGATGCGGTGGAGTTTAAGAAGGCATCAATTCCGGTATTCTCCAATTCGAGTGGCAAGGAATACAAAAATACGGTTAAGGATATTCGCGATACGTTGAAAGAACACATTCTGAATTCGGTTCGATTTACGGATCAGCTCGAGAATATTCATGATGCGGGCGGACGCATTTTTGTTGAATTCGGACCGAAGAAAGTTTTGGCACCGATGGTAGGGAATGTTCTTGCAGACAAACCGCATCTGGCGATTTCGATCAACCCGAATCCTAAGAAGAATAGCGATGCGCAACTTCGTTCGGCGGCGGTTCAGCTTGCTGTAGCGGGAATTCCGCTGAGTAATCTTGATCCCTTTGTGGCAGAGAAGCCGATTTACAATACGCTGAAGACGAGCCCACTGAAGATTGAGTTGTCGGCAGCGAATTATTTGAGCGATAAATTTATTGAGAATCGTGACGCTATTTTGGATGATGGATTCAAGCTGAGTTCCGCCACCCCGAAAGTAGTCGTTCAAGAAGTTCCAGCGACGGCATCGGGTAATGGCACTGCGCAATCAGCGTCTGCTCCTGTGTCGAGTGCTCCGGCCCCATCGGGTGACCTGGATCAGAGTCTGGCGTTGTTCTACCAGCATGAGCGCGAGACCTTAAAAATTCACGAGAAGTATCTGGAAACGCCGAAGCAGTATTCGGAAACGTTTCATACGTTGATGGAAACGCAGCTGTCGGTGTTGAAGGAGAACCCTGATTCCGCGATGCCGGATGGTGTGGAACGCAGTATGATGAATTTCCATGAGAATCAGGCTGAGACCTTAAAGATTCACGAGCAGTTTCTAGCGCAACAGGCGGAAACTACGCGTAGCACACTGAATTTGTTGAAGGAACATCATTCGCTTCTGACAGGTGGTCCCGTGAGTGCGCCGATCGCTGCTCCTGTGGTCGCCACGAAACCTGTTCCGGTAACACCTGCTCCTGTAACGCCGAGCACGCCCGAACCCATTCCGGTTGTAGTTGCGGCGCCAGTTGCGGCCGCGACCCCTGCTCCGGTTATGGACTCAGGTAAGTTGAAGGCGACGATGTTGAATGTTGTCGCTGAGAAAACCGGGTATCCGGCGGACATGCTTGAGCTTGAGATGGATATGGAAGCGGACCTGGGTATTGACTCGATTAAACGTGTAGAAATTCTCGGTGCCGTGCAAGAAGAGCATCCGGGCCTTCCTGAGTTGGAAGCGGACGTGATGTCTGAACTGCGCACGCTGGGCGAGATTGTTTCTTATATGGAATCTCAGATAGCGAGTGCGGCGCCAGTTGTAGCGGCTGTTCCTGCGAGTGACTCGTCCTCCGCAGAGATCGAAAAGACGATGTTGAGTGTTGTCGCTGAGAAAACGGGCTATCCTGCTGACATGCTTGAGTTGAACATGGACATGGAAGCGGACCTTGGCATCGATTCGATTAAGCGTGTTGAGATTCTGGGCGCTGTACAGGAGGAACATCCTGGACTTCCTGAGCTGGAAGCAGATGTGATGTCTGAACTGCGCACACTTGGCGAGATTGTTGATTATTTGAAGGCGCGGATTGCGAGTGCCGCTCCAAGTGCATCGGCCGTTGTTGCTGCGCCAGTGGCATCCGGACTTGATGCGGACGCCATTCGTGCGACGATGATGAGCGTTGTCGCTGAAAAGACTGGTTACCCTGCTGACATGCTTGAGCTGAGCATGGACATGGAAGCCGATCTTGGCATTGATTCGATCAAACGCGTTGAAATTCTGGGCGCGGTGCAGGAGGAATTCCCGGGACTTCCCGAGTTGGAAGCGGATGTGATGTCTGAACTGCGCACGCTTGGCGAAATTGTTGATTATATGAATGCACAAGTCGCTCAGGCGGCGCCTACGGCGGCAGCTGGTGTGGTTGCGGTCGCACCAGTTTCGACGGGACTGGATGTCGAAGGCTTGACGAAGGCGATGATTCGTGTCGTTGCCGAGAAAACGGGTTATCCGGAGGACATGCTTGAGTTGAGTATGGATATGGAAGCCGATCTGGGTATCGACTCGATTAAGCGTGTTGAGATTTTGGGTGCGGTGCAGGAAGAGTATCCTGAGCTTCCCGAAGTGGAGGCCGATGTGCTTGCCGCGCAGAAGACGCTCGATGAAATAATTCAGTGTTTCTTGCAGACGACTACCGCGTCTACTTCGAGTGCGGCTGAGAAGTCGATCATTGCGGTGGTGGAAAGTTTGGAAGGTTCGAATCGAGTTTCCCGTAGCGGCGTGATTCGCGAGTTTATTCCTCAACCCGATTGTTTGGTGCAAAGTGTGCCGGAATCCGGTAGTTGCGTGATTACAGATGACGGCACGGCGTTGACGACTGCGTTGGCGAAATCGTTATCGGAGCAGGGCTGGAACGTAGGCGTATTGAGTTATCCTGCTTCGGTGAGTGCTTCCACGAAGAAATTTTCCGACAATATTACTCGCATAAAACTCAAGAATCTTGACGAAGCAACATTGTCGGATGCCTTGGACTCTATCACGGCGAAATCGGGAGCGCCTGCTCGTTTCATCCATCTTGATCCTCATTGCGACGACACTGAAAAAGCGAAGGCCGTGTTGCGTTCAACTTTCCTGATTGCGAAACTGCTGCGCGATCCGTTGAATGATGCGCCTGCGGATGCGCGTTGCGCGTTCGTGACGGTGGCACGTCTTGACGGTCAATTGGGATACGGCGGCGGCGCGTTTGACACGGTCTCCGGCGGACTTCTCGGCCTGACGAAGACGGTGAATCTTGAATGGCCTGATGTTTTTTGCCGGGCCATCGATATTGAGCCTGGGTTTGATACGAAGGAAGCGGCCGCGCGAATTCTTGCGGAGTGTGCTGACCCAAATTGCGTGATTTCGGAGGTAGGAATTGGCGAGTCGGGCCGGGTAACACTGGTACCCTACGATGACGTTGTGGATGGCACACCTGGCGCGTCGACGATTGATGACTCCTCGGTATTCCTGGTGAGTGGCGGTGCGAAAGGCGTAACAGCGGAATGCGTAGTGAAATTGGCGGCGACGAGTGGTGGGACGTATATCCTGCTTGGTCGTTCTGCGCTGGATGCTGTGCCTTCGTGGGCGGAGGGTCTTGAAGATGAGACTGCGCTGAAGATGGCGGGTATGGAGCAACTCAAAGCGTCGGGTGAGAAACCTACGCCTGTAAAAGTGAAAGAGTTTATACGTCCGGTTTTGTCGACGCGTGAAATTGAATCTGTGTTGGCGCGTATCAAGGCCGCGGGCGGTCATGCGCATTACCTGAGTTGCGATGTCTCGGATGAGGCAGGAATTCGTAGCGGGATTGCGGAACTGACTCCTGAGGCGGGCGCGGTTACGGGTATCATTCATGGTGCGGGCGTGTTGGCAGATAAATTGATAGAAAATAAAACCGGCGAAGATTTCGATTGGGTGTATGCTCCGAAGGTTGATGGCTTGATCGCGCTGCTCGCCTGTGTCGACCCGGCTCAGTTGACGCATTTGTCGTTGTTTTCTTCGGCGGCGGGATTCTTTGGTAATCCGGCACAGTCGGATTACTCGATTGCGAATGAAATATTGAACAAATCGGCACTGAACTTTAAGGCGCGCTATCCGAAGTGTCATGTGACCTCGTTTAACTGGGGACCATGGGATGGCGGAATGGTGACGCCGGACTTGAAGAAGCTGTTCGCGGCGCGCGGCATTGATGTCATCCCGCTTGAAGAGGGTACGGACCTATTTGTAAATGATTTGACGAATTCTACGAACGCATCCACGCAGATTCTTGTGGGGAGTTCGATGGAGTTTGATAATGATGGCGACAAGAGTACATTGCAGCATTATCATGTGACGCGCGAATTGTCAGTGCACCAGAATCCATTTTTGGAGGACCATCGCATTGAAGGCAACCCTGTGTTGCCGATGGCGGGCGTGATGAGCTGGATGGGCAGTAGCTGCGAGGGACTTCTGCCGGCCTATCGTTTCTTTAGTCTGGACGGCATGAAAATGTTTAAAGGCATCGTCTTCCAGAATGGCAATATTGAACACTATCATCTTGAGATTACGGAGACTGAAAAAGATGCCGAGCACGTGGCGTTGGACGTGGTCCTGTGGAGCGATCCGGCGGGCGAGCGCGTGAATCATTATAGCGCAGCGGTGACGCTGGTGAAGGGGAAACCTGAGATTCCGGTGTACGGACACTTTGATGAGGTGGAGATTGACGGCGTGCACGGTCCCGACTATTACGAGAACGGGACCTTGTTTCACGGCCCGCTGTTTCAGGTGATTGATCGTGGATTGAACGCAACGACGGACAAGTTGACATTGAAATGTACGGCTTCTGAACCGAGCGTTGTTCAGCAGGGCCAGTTCCCGATAGCGACGCAGCATTTGTACGCGACGGATGCAAAATTCCAGGCGCTATTGGTGTGGGCGCGTCAGTTTAAGGAAGCAGGTGCGTTGCCGACGAGTTTCGGACGGTGCGAACACTATCGTGAAATTCCGTCGGGTGCGACCTTCTACTTGTCGCTGGATATTTCTGAGGCGACGAACACGCGCGTGAACGGCACGATCACGTTGCACGATGCTGATGGGCGTATTTACAGCCGCTTAATCGATGCTGAGACGACCATCAGCAAGAACCTGAACTTCGCCGCGTCTGTCAGCTAAGCGAACCTTTCGAGAGAATTTAATTCCATGAGTAAGATTGCAGTTGTTGGTATATCTACGTTTTTTTCCGGCGCGTCTACGCCTGCTGAGTTTTGGCAGAATCTGGTGGACAATCGGGACGGCACCTCGGACGCGACCGTCGAACAGATGGGCGTTGACCCTGAGTTGTTTTTTGCTTCCGATGCGAACGCAAAAGATAAATATTACTGTATGCGTGGTGGCTATATCCGGGATGCTGTACTGGACCCGGAGCAGTTGGGGGTCAGTGCGGAAGCATTTGGCGGACTGGATGATCTGAATAAATGGTCGCTGTATGTGGCGCACGAGGCGTTGCGGGACAGTGGCTATCTCGATGATGCAGAACGGCTGCGGCGTTGCGGTATTATCCTCGGAAATCTTTCATTTCCGACAAAATCTTCGAATCAGTTGTTTGTGCCTATCTACCATCAGGTGCTGAATAAGGCGATTGTTGAGTTGACGGGCGATGAATCGTTTGTGTTGCCTCGCTTTTCCGAAGGACGTGCGGTGACGCGCGAGGCAGGACTTATAGCGGGATATCCGGCGGGTTTGATCGGTGATACGTTTGGGCTTAAGGGCGTGCGTTTTGCGCTCGATGCGGCGTGTGCTTCTTCTCTTTATTCTACGAAGCTGGCGTGTGATTATTTGAGCACGGGCGCGGCGGATTTGATGTTGGCGGGCGCAGTGAGCGCGGCGGATCCGATGTTTGTCAATATGGGTTTCTCCATTTTTCAGGCCTATCCTGAGAACGGAATCAGTGCGCCGTTGGACACGCGGTCCGAGGGATTGTTTGCCGGTGAAGGCGCGGGCATGTTGGTGCTGAAGCGCTACGACGATGCGGTGCGCGATGGCGATACGATTCATGCGACAATTCTTGGTGGCGGCCTCTCGAACGATGGTAAAGGTCAGTTTGTATTGAGTCCGAACACGCGTGGCCAGGTGACCTGTTTTGAGCGGGCGTATGAAAACGCGGGTGTTGACCCGAAGAGCGTCGATTACGTGGAATGTCACGCGACCGGTACGCCGCTGGGCGATAAAGTTGAGCTGACGTCGATGGAAACCTTTTTTGGAGCTGGCGATGATGCCTCGGTTCCGCTGCTTGGTTCAGTGAAGTCGAATCTGGGTCACATGTTGACGGCGGCCGGCATGCCGGGCATGACGAAGGTGATTGAGGCGATGAAACACGACCTCATTCCTGCGACGATTAAGGTGGAGGCGCCACAGGCATCGCCGGGCAATCAATTTTCGGGTAAGCAGATTGTCAGTGAAAACCAGGCCTGGCCTGCGAGTGGTGATGAGTCGCCCAAGCGTGCGGGTGTGAGTGTGTTCGGGTTTGGCGGGTGCAACGCGCATGTCATTTTTGAGGAAGCGAAAGACGTAGACGCGTCGCCGGATGTATCTGAGCCTGCCACGGCGGGGTCCATGGCGATTGTGGGCATGGATACGTATTTTGGCGGCTGTGACGGCTTGAGCGCGTTCAACCGCAGTATATTCGATGGTGAACAGCATTTTGGTCCGTTGCCGGAGAAGCGTTGGAAGGGGTTGGAAGAAGACGCTACGGTCTTGGAGGCTTTGGGTGTTTCGGATCGCGATGAGATTCAAGGCGCGTTTATTGAAGACCTCGACCTCGACTTTTTACATTTCAAGATTCCGCCAAACAAGGATGACCGACTAATTCCGCAGCAGTTGATGTTGTTGAAGGTGGCGGATCGTGCTCTGCAGGATGCCGGGTTTGAGCCGGGCGGGAATGTTGCTGTCCTCGTAGGCATGGGCATCGAGCTGGATGTGCACCAGTTTCGCGGTCGTGTGAATCTTCAGGCACAGTTTCCTGAAGCGTGGGGTAATTCATCTGGAACCGTTGCCCAATCGGAGCGTGATGCACTCGAAACCATCGTGAAGGACAGTATTCACGGGTCGGCGCAGTTGAATCAATACACGAGTCTTATCGGGAATATTATGGCGGCACGGGTTTCGTCGCTTTGGGATTTCACGGGCCCGGCATTCACGTTATCGGCGGAAGAAAATTCTGTGTTCCGTAGTCTTGAGGTTGCGCAACTCTTGTTTGAGACGAGCGATGTTGAGGCGATCGTAGTCGCAGCAGTCGACTTGTCGGGCAGCATGGAAAATGTGCTGTTGCGTCAACAGTTCGGTCAGCGCAATCTTGGAAAGTATTCGATTAGCTTTGAGAGCGACAGTGATGGGTGGCAGATTGGTGAAGGCGCCGCGGCGATCGTGCTTCGACGGCGTTCGGATGCGGAAGAATGTGATGAGCGGATTTATGCTTCGCTTGACGGCTTGAGTATTCAGGTCGGTCAGGATGGCGCGGCGGTTGCCCGTGCGTGTGAAGCGGCGATGAGTCAGGCGGATATCGAGGTTGATGCTGTTGAGTATGTGGAGACGCATGGTGGTGGCTTCGCTGAGCAGGACGCGGCTGAACTTTCGGGATTGAATCAGGTTTATGGTGGGGTGGGTGAACGAAATTGCGCACTGGGTAGCGTGAAAGCGAATATTGGGCATACCTTTAACGCCTCGGGCTTGGCGAGCGTGATTAAGACGGCGTTGTGTTTGCATAACCGTTATATGCCGGGTGTTCCCGGTTGGCAGACCGCTAAACCGGGAAGTATTGATGATACGGGGGCATTTTATGTGCCCACAGAGTCACGGACGTGGTTGAAAAATATGGGGCCAACACCTCGCACGGCTGGAGTGAACTGTCTTTCGGGTGACGGGACGGTTGGTCACTTGATACTGTCTGAGGTGGTGTCTTCGGTGCCGGCGAATGATTATTTGCATAGTCAGCAGATTCAGTTGATTCCGCTTGTGGGCGCGAGTGATGTGGAATTGTTGAAACGACTTGATGATGTGAAGGCTGACGTGATCGAGGGCATACCTGTTGAGAGCATTGCGCGGGCAGCGTTTGATGTTGCCGGGGCGAAGTCGGATGCCCGGTATGCGGCAGTCTTGCTTGGGGATAGTGAAGAAACACTTGTGCGTGAGATTGCCTTGTTGGAATCCGGTATTGCTTCGGCGTTTGCAGAAGGTGGGGACTGGCAATCGCCGATGGGCAGTTGTGTGTCTGCGACACCGCAGGGTAAAGACGGCAAGGTTTCGTTTGTGTATACAGGCGCTTTTAATTCGTACTTGAATTTGTCAAAAGATTTGTTCCAGTTATTTCCAGAACTTCATGGATATGTTGAGAAACATTCTGATCGATTGGCGTCGCTCTTGGGTGATCGCACATTTTTCCCGCGGACGGTGGACCGTCCGAGTGATAATGAGTTGCGTCAGATGTCGCGGGAATTGCCTGAAAAACCGATCGATATGTTTGAGAATGGCATCGGAAACGCGGTTTGTTTTACGGAAATCATGCGGGACCTGTTTAAGGTGGAACCCGACTCGGCGTTTGGCTTTAGCATGGGCGAAATTTCCATGATGTACGCGCTCAACGTGTGGGACGGTCCTGATGCGATGAGTGAGACGCTTCGATCGACGCCGGTTTTCCAGACGCGGCTTGCGGGCCCAATGGAGACTTTGCGTGAGGCCTGGGATATCCCTGATGATGCGCCGGACGGGAGTTTCTGGACGGGATTTACCTTGCTGGCTCCGGCGGACAAGGTGGCTGAGGCTATTGGCGATGATCCGTATGTGCAATTACTTCTGATTAACACGGCATTTTCTACCGTGATTGCGGGTAAACCTGAGAATTGTGTGAAGGTTATTGAAAAATTAGGTTGCGATTATTTCCCGGCGGCGTTGGGTGATGTGATTCACTGTGATTTGGTGCGTGCTGACTTTGATGGTCTCGCGGACTTGCACCGCATGCCTGTTCGGGATACGGGGGATGTCGATTTTTATACGGCTGTGGGATATCAGCAGCTTGAAATAGAAATCGAAGGTGTCGCGAAGAATATCGCGGAGATGTATTGTAATCCGGTAGATTTTCCGCGTCTTATTGAGACGGTTTATGGTGAAGGCAATCGGGTGTTCCTGGAACTCGGGCCTCGTGATTTGTGTACGAAGGCAATCAGTGCGACGTTGCATGGTCGCGAGCACGCGGCGGTGGCCTTCAATCGCAAAGGCGCGACGGATCATGCGTCTCTGCTTAAAGCGTTGGGTCAACTTTTCACTCATCGTGTGGATATGGATCTGAGTCGCCTTTATCGTGAACCCGTCCAGGAAAAGAAACGCCAGCTGATTCAAACCGTTGATTTGGGTGGCGAACCAATTCGGAAATTGATATTGACCGGTGAAAACAAGGCACGATTCGGGGTGAAGCAACCTGCACCTACTCCTGTGCCCGTTAAAATCGAAACTCCGGCACCCGTTGTAACGAAGAACGCGCCGTTACCTGTTGCCGTCCTGCAAGAAACTAAACGCATGAAGGAACCCGCATTGATGGCATCACCCTCCTGGCATAAATTTGAAGAGAATCGACTTCGTTTGAATGAAGTTCACGCGACGTTTTTGGAATCGCGCAATGAGAGTATGCGTGACGCGGCGGACTTGATCGCGTTGCAGCTAGGATCAGCAACACTTGTGCCCCGTGATTCGATCAGGTCTGTTGCGGTAGTAGATGTCGCCCCCCCTCTCTCTGCTCTGAAACCCGTCGTCCAGGCTCCAGTACCGGTCGCGAGACCCGTTGTACAGCAGCGGCCTGCCAAAGCGAAACGACATGATGTGCCTGTGAAACGCTCGGAGCGTAGGGACAGAATCCCGGGAGAGATATGGGATGTTGTCGACCTTACTGAGTTTGCGGAGGGAAAGATTGCGAACATATTCGGACCTGAATATGCGGTGATTGATGATTATCGTCGTCGTACGCGCCTGCCAACGACGGAGTATTTGTTGGTGACGCGGGTTACGGAACTGGATGCAGAGATGGGTACCTTTGAGCCGTGTTCCATGACGACTGAGTATGACATTCCGAAGGATGCCTGGTATGCGGTGGATGGTCAGATTCCGTGGGCGGTGTCGGTCGAGTCGGGTCAGTGTGATCTATTGCTGATCAGTTATTTGGGTGTTGATTTGGATTGCAAGGGCGATCGCGTTTATCGCTTGCTGGATTGTACACTAAGTTTCATGGACGATATCCCGATGGAAGGCGATACGTTGCGCTATGAAATATCGATCAATTCTTTTGCGAAACAGGGCGAGAAGTTGTTGTTCTTTTTTAGTTATGACTGTTATGTGGGTGATGTGCTGAAGATTAAGATGACGGGCGGCGCGGCTGGTTTCTTCACGGACGAGGAACTGGATGCGGGTAAGGGTGTGATTCAGACGGATGAGGAAATCGCTGAACGGGCGAAGATCGTGAAGACATCGTTTACACCGCTGCTGAATTGCGAGAAAAACGCATTCGACGACAACGATATGCTACAGGTTTGTTCCGGTGATTGGAGCGGCGTATTTGGTACTCACTACGATCAAGGTGCGCTGAATCGCGGACTGGTTTTCTCGACACCGAAGATGTTGATGATTGAACAGATCACGCAGATTGATCCGACCGGTGGCGCGTGGGGACTTGGTCTGATTGTGGGCGAGAAAACGCTGGACCCAGAGCATTGGTATTTCCCGTGTCACTTTAAGAATGATGAAGTGATGGCGGGTTCGCTGATGTCGGATGGATGTGGACAGTTGTTGCGTTTTTACACAATGTGGCTCGGGATGCAAACGGGCACCTCGAACGCGCGCTTCCAGCCGATTCCGGGCGATGGACAGCAGGTTCGTTGTCGCGGTCAGGTGCAGCCACAGCATGGCACATTGACCTATCGCATGGAGGTGACGGAGATCGGAATGGAGCCTTATCCCTATGCGAAGGCGAATATTGATATTTTGTTGAACGGTAAGATTGTGGTCGATTTCAGGAATCTCGGACTGTATTTGAAGGACGGCTATGGCGATGATACGACGGTCGCACCGATACAACTGGAGGAATCGAGCGCGAAACCGGGCATCGCGTCTCATGCACTTGCTGGCGTGAACGGAAATCGTATTCCCGAGTATTCTCCGGGGCTTTACCCGCCGCGGGTCCCCCCGTTTCAGCCTTTTGCCGGGAATCCGCTGGACGTGAATACGGTCACGGACACGTTGCCGTACACCTGGTATCACTTTAACGAATTTTCGACGGGGCGTGTTGCGAATTGTTTCGGTGAAGAGTTTGCGGTGTATGATGATCGCACGCCACCGCGCACGCCTGCTGCGGATTTACAATTGACGACACGGGTAACGAATATTTCTGGCGAACGCCGCAACTTCAAAAAGCCTGCTTATGTGGTCGCGGAATTTGATGTACCGGAGGATGCGTGGTTTTACATGAACAATTCGGTGGATTCGTTGATGCCGTATTCGATTATCATGGAAATCGCGTTGCAACCGTGTGGATTTATTTCGGCATGGATGGGTACGACGCTAAAATTTCCGGATGTAGATCTCTTCTTCCGCAATCTTAATGGCGACGGCACGTTGTTGAAGGAAATCGATCTTCGGGGCAAAACGATCGTGAATACCTCGACCGTGACATCAACGACGGCTTCGAGCAACACCATCATCCAAAGTTTCACCTTTGAAATGTCAGTGGACGGCGAGCCGTTTTATGTGGGCACGGCGGTGTTCGGCTATTTCGTGAAGGATCAGCTGACGCATCAGCTTGGCCTGGATAATGGCGAAATTTCGCGAGGGTGGCATCTTGAGAACGACGTTCCAGATGACGCGATAGACCTAATCGTACTGGAATCTCCTGAATCGCGCGTGCGCTACTTCGAAGCACCCGCCGACAAGCCGCATTATTGTCTGGCTGGCCCGCAGTTGGAGTTTGTGGATACGGTGCGCATTGTTGAGAATGGCGGGAAGACGGGTCAAGGCTACATTTACGCGGAACGTACGGTAGATGTGGAAGATTGGTTCTTCGCGTGTCATTTCCACCAGGATCCGGTGATGCCGGGGTCGCTGGGTGTTGAGGCGATGTTCCAGATTTTGCAAGTCTTCGCGCTTCAGCAGGGCTTCGGCGACTCCATGAAGAATCCCCGATTCAATCACGTGCTCGACAAGATATCGTGGAAGTATCGCGGCCAAATCACTACCGTGAATAAACAGATGTCGCTGGACTTGCACATTACGAAAATTGAGAAGACCGAGGGGCGTGTCACGCTCACTGCTGACGGTAATCTCTCGAAAGACGGCTTACGCATTTATGAGCTCAGCAACCTTATTTTTTGCGTCGAGGAAAGCACATAGATCGAATCTTTCCGTTCATTTGTGTGGCACCTCCCGAAGATTGTAAGGTTATCGCAATTCCCTGACCACAGGGGCGATACCATCTCAATCTCAGGAGAGCCGCATGATCATCGAATCACTATTCCGAACACGACCTCGTACCCTGTCAATACTTCTTGCGATCACGACGTTGACCACCGTAGCCAATGCCGCCGAAGGAACCGCGTTCTGGCCGCAATTCCACGGGCCCAACCGGGACAGTATCTCGACTGAGGGCAATTTTCTGAGCGAGTGGCCGGAGGGCGGACCTGAATTAGTCTGGACGGCTAATGGTTTAGGCCATGGCTTCTCCACGGTATCGATTGCGGACGGCCGAATGTACACGGCGGGCAATATTGGCGACGACACCGTCGTCACGGCCTTCGATCTGAACGGAAAACTTCTGTGGCAAGCCAAAAACGGAAAGGCCTGGGCGACGGGCAACTCCTATCCCGGCACACGTGGAACGCCGACCATCGATGGCGACCGCGTCTACCATGAAAGCCCGCTCGGCAACGTAATTTGCGTGAATGGAAAAACTGGCGAGACCATTTGGGAGCTGAATGTTCTCGAAAAATACCATGGCGGCAACATCCGTTGGGCCTTGAGTGAATCCTTGCTGATTGATGGCGAACACGTGATTTGCAGCCCCGGCGGACCGGACGTATCTATGATCGCTCTGGACAAACTCAGCGGTGAGGTCGTATGGACCGCGCCGAGCACGGGCGATTCGGCTGGGTACTCTTCGCCGATTCTCTTTGAGCAAGACGGCCTGCGCATTTTGACCACGCTCACCTCCAAATCGCTCATCGGAGTCAACGCAGACACGGGCGCGTTACTGTGGCGGATTGACCACGAATCCTACACCGATCAAAACACGCTCACCCCCATTTATCACGAGGGGCATTTGTTCATCAGCACCATTCGCGCGGGATCGATCAAATGGAAGGTTCAGATCAGCGACGGCACGGTCTCCCTAGACGAAGTATGGCGCACCGATCAATTCGACAATCATCATGGGGGTGTCGTGCTGGCCAAAGGCAACATTTACGGAGCGAGCATCACGCGGAGTCGAAATCGATGGGTCGCTCTTGACTGGGAAACGGGTGAAATCGAACACGTCGACCCCGCCGTCGGAAAAGGCTCCGTCATGTATGCCGAAGGATTGATGTACATGCTCAGCATTAACCGGGTCATGGGCCTGGTTCGCCCACTGGATGCCGGATTCGAAATGGTGAGCACCTTCACCATCCCTGAAGGCGGCGACGGAAAGAGTTGGGCGCACCCCGTCGTCACCGCGGGGCACCTCTATATCCGCCATGGCGATTTTCTGTATGCCTACGATATAGACGACTCGAAGTAATTCAGATTGGATAATATTTGTTGGGACATTTAAATTTCCGATTGAGTAGCCAATTTCGTTATACTAACTTCGATCTCGCACCCGCCTGATGCTGTCTCAACCGATCGGTATCACGTTGACCGATGCGTGCGAGGCGGATTGAATGACTTATCGTGGGCAAATCAGGAAAAACGTATGCTCTCACGCAGACAAGTAATCCTTGTGTTACAGTTCGTGATCGCGTTGCTGTGGACACCGGAAACATCTGAACCCCAGACTTTCGTATTCGAACAGGGCGCCGACGGGTATTTCGGATTCGACGATACGACGATTTTTTCGGAGTCCGACAATTCTGGTGGCGGAACCCCCGGTGTGTACTCCGGAACCATTCTGAATCTCGAATTTGACGGAAGTCGTCAACATCGTCGAGCCCTGATACGTTGCGATCTCTCTTCCATTCCACCGGATTGGATTGTAGAAGAAGTCAACTTGAGACTCACTATTCAGAAATCGGGTGGGAATTTCGGCGACATTGACTACGGATTACACCGTGTCACCGCCGCCTGGGGAGAAGGTACCGTCGTGGGTCTTTCCGAAGGCGGTTTCGGTGCCACCGCACACGATGGCGATGCAACATGGCGATCGCGCCGACATAACATCTCACCATGGGATACACCGGGGGGCGACTATTACTCCGCACCCAGTGCCCTATCGCCGGCTGGTAGAGCGAACACGATGACAAACTGGTCTTCACCCGGGCTCGTGCAGGACGTGCAAGAATGGATTTCGAACCCAACCTCTAATCGAGGATGGATCGCCATTAGTGCGCTCGAAGGAACACGCCACCGTGTGAAGAAGTTTTACTCTTCGGAGTCGGATTCAGATCGTCCCCGCTTGGTCGTGGTAGCGCGAGCACCTGCTCAAAACGCTCGGCATACAGCTTATCTCGTTATACTTGCCATCATTGGAAAACTTTTGTTGAGAATCCGTTCTTTTCGTAATTGATTGCTGAACGAAAACGAATTTTATCATTGCGTCGCGGAGTGATGTCTAATCTATCCCTTGTCGATCCGCACATTCTTTGAAATGGTCCGCGCAGTGTCAAGCGTCGTACTACTGGCCTTCAACTTGACCGTTCCCCCAGCGACAACTCTGTCCACACCATCCGAAACTGCCTGGAACGGTCGATCGTAGGAGCCTGTTTCGAATCCAGAATAATTTTTGTCCACCCATGCCTCGGCCATGTCGACACCCGAATTTTCATTTACGAATCGGATGTCGTCCATGCCGGAAGCGATGTTAAACGTCGGATCATAGTAATCAGCAGCACCAAAGATAATTTCGGGATCAACTCCCAGCCAATCACGAAGCACGATACTGTAAACGGATCGGAAGTCGACTTGATGCTGTAGGTTTCCTCCCTGGTTCCCTGAAACCAGATTCGCCAGATCCGGCTGTCCTCCGTAAACGCCCCCGATCACTCCCTCGCCACCTGCGATGAAGAGGCAGTTAGCGGTTCCGTGATCGGTTCCCATACTTCCGTTTTCCTGAGGTCGTCGGCCGAACTCTGAAAAAGACATTAATACGATTCGATCCAAATGCCCGCTCGCCTGCATGTCAGCTAAGAAAGCGTTCAGCGAAGCATCCGCCTCAGCGAGGAGTCTTGGGTGGTCGCCGAGATTCACGGGGTCAGGCGTGCCGCCATCAAAGCCGAATTGGTTGGCATGATTGTCGTACCCCCCCTGCTGCACGAAGAATATTTTCGTATTGAACTGTTCCGCTCTGATGATTTTTGACACCATCTCCAAACCGGGGCCCAACTTTGCACTCTCGGCCGGATACGAATTAATCAAGGGAATCTGATTGGCGATTGCCATGTCTGCGATCGAAGCATGAGTAATATTCGAGGCGCGTTGTATGAAATCCAAATTGGAATTCACCGTAACGGTCAGATTATTCAGCAAGTCAATATAGTCTTCTATATGTTGGCCAAGTTCGACAGGATTTGGACTTTGTATGGCGTAGGAATCAAAACTACCGACAGCCGGCGGGAAATAATTGATGCTACCAGCAAGCGCAAGAGGCAGCTTAACGAGTCCGTTGGCCATCATTGCTAGCGAATCTATCTGCGACGGAGGTGAACCGTTACATTGGTTGTCAAAAAATCGGGAGACCCAACCTTGCGAGGTGGTGAGTGAAGATGACGGGGACACCCCCAGCTCCCATAGATCTGTGCCCAGAAAATGGGAAAAATTTGGGTTGGGGTATCCGACATTCTGTACGATAGCCACGTTTCCGGAATCATACCATCCTTTAAGCAAGGGTAGTTTGGGATGGAGTGCATTCAGGCCATCGCCTAGTTGCAGTCCTGTTGAAATACGAAGATTCGGGCGTAAGCCCCCGCCGCTTTCTGGAAGATAGTACTTGGGGTCCGTATAGGGGATGACCGTATTCAGACCATCGTTCCCGCCGGCCTGTTGATAAATTACCAGGATTCGATCGTCCGGCACTCCTGCAACGCATGCGGCCTGAGCCGATTTCGAAAGCCACAGAGGAACAGTCGACGCCGTGCTGAAATACGCCATGCTTGACAGGCTGGTCTTCAAAAACTCTCGTCTGCTCTGTTTCATTATCAATGCGCCCTTCGCTCTATTTTAGCTGATACGCCGGCATCGTCATCATCACATGAACAAGCGACCCAATTTTCCGCCGCTTCTGACCCTCGTTCCACCCAGAAATATCTGAGATCGGTAGATCGTCCAAAAACGTAGTCAGAGTCGTGGTTTCCTCAGTCGTCAGCGGTTCGTGGAAAAGTAAATCGCCGATTAGTGGAATCATCCCTGCGTGGTCGTTGTAGGCAACCGGTAACGCGTCAATCCAGGCCGGATTGCCAGCGAATAACGACCAGTCAAGTTGCAGATGTTGCCCCAGTTCATCGGCAAAATTGTATCGTGCGATCAACGCGGTGGAACTCAACCAATTTTTATCGTGTAGCCAGCCCGCCACATTGGGTGGCTCATAAAGGGTCATCCCCATGCCCACACACGCCGCTTGGATTGTGTAGTTTTGTTCGGCGGCTTCAGTTGATTTCATCGCGCCAACGACAAAGTCGGCTGGTGTCTTGTACAGATTATTTCGGTTGGCAAAATCATAAAAGAATTCGGAGCGGAAGAGCTTTCCAAAGGTCGCCTTGAAATCGTAGGGGTAGCGTCGTTGCGGATAGACTCCATTGTCATTGCCTACCATATAGTCGGCCAATTCAAGCACAATTGGATCAGGAGGACTCAACTGGATTTCGGAATGAACAAACCAGGTGAGGATTTTCCAGGACATGTGCACGGCCACCACGGGCAAATGGTCGTAGGGCGGATTGAGCCCGTGATTTTTGTTCACGATCAGATTAACGACTTCAACCGTCTCTAGCCCCGTCATGTCTTCTGAAACGGTTTGACCAAACACAGTCTTGTTTCCAGGCTCATGGTTGCCCGAAACGAAACCGCTGGACGCGTCGTAGTCATTCTCGCATGTAAAATCGGGAAACCCCTCACCGGTGATGCTCTTGGCTATTTCGAAAATATCCAATTCACTGTAATTCCCAACGCCCAAAGAAAAAAGTTCCATCATTTCACGCGCGAGATTTTCCTGAGGCCTTCCTTTCACGTTCAGAAAATTATCCAAATACACGAGCATCGCTGGATCGCGTATAATCGAAAGTAGAAAATCCTCAAAACTGTTTATTCCCTCAGTTCTATATAGATTGGTTTGATCCAGCAACGCCTGCATAGCCATGGTGTGTCGTCGCGAGGGATCATAAGGAAGTGTGCCCGACGTACACTCTTGCACTTCACCCTGCGGCAACAAGTCGTCTGGATCGCCGTCGTTTCCGAGTGTCACCCTAAAGGGAATCGTATCTCGAACCTTCGACAGGCCACTCGGTGCATGATCGTGTAAAAATAGGGCTAGCTGTTCTTGAAAAGGCTGAGAACTGTAACGCATTCGATACAACCAGTGGTTTCGCATATCGGAGGCCCATTCGAAATTCCTGGTGTGGTACAAGTCGAGCGTGGCCCAGTAGAATTCATCTTGAGGATCAGTCGGTTCCGCCGTAGGCAGATCGACAAAGGGGGCTCCGTAAAAGACACCCGTACCCTGAGTAGGACCGTCCAGATATGGATCGGTGGACTGAAAATTTACCAATTCTTCGACGGCGTTGGATAAGGTGATCGCAGCAACAGCGTCGCGTTCCGCCCGTGATCCACCAAAACCTGCCCGGCGCAATAAATGACTTGCAGTGGCTAAATCCCATATTCCTGTGTAAGTGTCCAGTAGCGGCATATCATGTCCCTTAGCAAGGTGAGAGGAGTAGTTGAAAGTAGTTCCAACTCGCCCAGAATACTATTTTACGTGAACATTGCTATTTTGCAATTTACATCTCTATGTATAAAGTATCACGGGTTCATGACGATTACAACCAATAAGATTCCAAAACAGACACATTTTTAGTGATTTTCACGCTTCTGGATTGTGCCGAAAGCACCGGGTTTAGAATCAGTGACGTTATTTGGGTGGAAGAAGGCAGCAATTGGATGCACTCGTCCCCTTTCCACCACACATCCGAAATCGCGTATCGCTGCTGCCTAGCGCGCGGGACTCGGTATCCGGAACAGCACGGCGTAGAGCACCGGTATCACAACTAAGGTGAGCACCGTCGCAAAAGAGAGTCCGAACATGATGGTTACGGCCATGGATGCGAAGAAGACATCCGGGAGCAACGGGATCATACCGAGCACGGTCGTCATCGCCGCCATGGAGACCGGTCGCAAACGACTGACGCCGGCCATCACAATCGCGTCGTAAGGATCCGCGCCTCCATTGAGTTGCGCATTGATTTCGTCAATGAGCACGATCGCATTTTTCATAAGCATACCCACCAGGCTCAACAGGCCGAGCATGGCCATGAACCCAAACGCTTCGTCCATTACCAGCAGGCCAACGGTGACCCCGGTCAGCGCAAACGGTACGGTCAGGAAGATGACGATTGGCTTACGAATCGAGTTAAACAGCACGACGATAATCAGCGTCATTGACACAAGTACCAGTGGCATATTGCCCATGATTCCGCTTTGCGCTTCTTTGGAACTCT
Source organism: Candidatus Hydrogenedentota bacterium (assembly GCA_046583315.1). GTDB lineage: Bacteria > Hydrogenedentota > Hydrogenedentia > Hydrogenedentales > DTSJ01. The sequence goes on along the minus strand of JAYGCN010000190.1, from coordinate 9,379 downwards.
CGTATTCACCGCCCCATTCCATCGTGTAGCCGGTCAGGTCCATCTCTTCTTGAAGTTCCTTCCACCTCGCCTCTACTTTGGGCTGAATCTTGAGAAATACCGGAACGGCCTCCCCTTCTTTGGGATCGCACTTTATCGTCAAGGTGGGCAAACGATCCCGACGCCGGATGATCGAATCTTCCCAGGTGGTCTCGTAGCCGCGCACGATTTGTCCTATCGGTATCGATTGCTGTGCAACGGAGCTCCACACTTGTACCGTATCCAGCAATCCGACGCGGTCGCGTTCACTTTCGGGAGGACGTGCGACAATCGGGAGGAAATCATCGCCATCACGGAACAGGCCAATCGTGCGCCCGCCGAATGTGCTCTGTAAGGCATCTGCAATTGTCCTCCTCGTCAGTCCCAAGTCCCGAGCCTGCCGTTCAGCAATTATGGGGCGAATCAAGGGTGTGCGCGTACGCCAATCGTTCTGAACATCTGCAGCAGTCGGTTCAGCGACCATAATTGCAAAGGCTTCATCGCCCAACACGCGAAGTACATCTGGGTCAGGTCCGCGAAAACGTGCTTGAATTTTTCCAGGTTCTCCGGTACCCAATACGAACTTTCGCCCATAGGCTTCTGCGGCCGGAAAATTCGCGCTTATATACTCGGAGGCGTTTTCGATAACCGCATCGATCATCTCATATTCTTCCACATCCACCAGCATGAAACCGTAGGCTGGATTCGGGTCTTCTGGCGAGAACGTCAATATGAACCGTGGCGGCGATCCGCCGATGTAACTCGAAAGCCCCGTGATGCCTTCCTGAGCAAGCAAGAATTTCTCAATCTCCGCCATTTCATCCGAAGTACGATCAATGTGCGTGCCTTGGGGAAGCCAATAATGCAGCATGAACTGCGGCCGTGTGGAGTCCGGAAAGAAACTCTGCTTCACCATCCCGAATCCACGTATCGAGCTTATCAACACGACGATCAGTACGACAACGGTCACCCACCGATAGCGAATGCAGGTCTCCAGAATCCGTCGATAGCCTCGAAACAGGGCGCCACCATAGGGGTCAACTTCTTCGCCTTCCGCTGGAGGTTTGAAGCTCATAAAGGTTACCGACAACAGTGGAGTCACTGTAATGGCCAGCAACCAACTCAGCAAAAGCGAAATCGTAATCACTTGGAACAGGGAGCGGCAGAATTCGCCAGTTGAATCCTGAGACGCGCCGATCGCGGCGAAGGCCAGAATCGCGATGAAGGTCGCGCCCAACAGCGGCCACATGGTTTGCTTCACAATTTTTGATGCGGCGGTTATCTTGTCATCACCCCGTTGGCTATTGATGATGTAGCCCTCAACCACGACGATTGCGTTGTCCACCAACATGCCCAGCGCGATAATCAATGCACCGAGGCTGATGCGTTCCAGCTGAATGCCCTGGGAAGCCATGATAATGAAGGTAGCCAGCACGGTGAGTAACAACACGAAACCGATCAGCATCGCACTGCGGAATCCCATCGCAAACAAGAGCACCGCAACCACGATGAGCACCGCTTCGGCCAGACTTATGATGAATCCCTGCAACGAGATGGTCACCGAATCCGACTGTAGGGATATGACTCCGAGCTCTATACCGATGGGCGTTTCCGCTTCAAGTTCAGCGATACGTTTCTTCACCGCTTCACCCATGTTTACGACGTTGCCACCCTTCACCGTGGAGATGCCTAATGTAATCGCAGGTTTACCGTCGTAGCGCATGACAGTCTTGGACGGTTCTTGATAACCACGATAAATCGTCGCAACGTCACGCAAATAAACCGATGGCTGCCCGGGTCCGCCGGGCTGAATCAACAGGTCCCCCAACTCCTCCACCGATGCGAATTCACCCGTCGGATGGGTTCGAATGTACATCGAGCCAACTTCCACTTTTCCCGCTGGAGCCGCAAGATTTTCCGCCGCGAGCAGGTTGTACACATAAGCCGGCTCCACGCCCAACTGGGACATCCGAGCGTTCGAGATTTCAACGTACACCGCCTCGGGCTGGTCCATGGTAATTTCAACTTTGCCTACATCCTCTACCAGTAACAGTTCACGCTGAAGTAAATCCGCGTGTTCTTTAATCTCCGCGTAGGTGTATCCATCCCCATACACTGCATACAAAATCCCAAAGACATCGCCGAAGTCGTCAATCACGTTCGACGGTCCTGCGCCGGGAGGAAGTGTCGGTTGGGTATCATTAATCTTTCGGCGTAACTCGTCCCATATTTGTGGCAGGGTATCTGCGGGATACATGGGTTTGATATCGATCGTAATGATGCTCAAGCCCGGCTCCGACTTACTTTTGACGAGGTCAATCTGCCCCATCTCTTGAATTGCCTGTTCAAGCCGATCCGAGACTTCCTCGGCCACTTCCATCGCGCTCGCACCGGGATAGGGGGTCACCACCTTCGCCGTTTTAATCGTAAATTCCGGATCTTCAAGTCGCCCCAAACGTTCATAGGCAAGAATTCCGCCGACAAACATCACAACCGTAAACACCCAGGTAATGGTTTTGTATCGAATCGATAGTTCGGCAATATTCATTGGTTCGCCACCGACCCTAATTCGAAGGCGCAAGCAGTTTTACCTGCTGGCCGTCTTTAAGAAAGTTCACCCCTGCGGTGGCAATGCGATCTCCCGCATTGAGTCCGCTCAATATTTCCATGCCGAAATCGCTCATTGCGCCTTGGGCCACATCCACTCGACTTACCTTGTATGTGTCTCCTTCCCCATCGAGCTTCCAGACATAGTATGCACCGGCGGGATCGATTCCGAGCGACTCCACGGGCACCAAGATGACATCCGCCTTCGCATTCCGCTCCTCAGCCAGCTCAGCCACTACCAAAGCCGACATGCCCGGCAAAATGTTTACGGTGTCCGGCTGGGGCAACGCCACAGTGGCCTGATAGGTCTGGGTGGCGGGGTCAGCATCGGCTGCGATCTTGATCAATTCTGCGGGAAAGCGCTCATCGGGCAGATAATCAAAGACCACGAACAGCTTGGTCGACGATCTGTTCCCCTGCTGTCCTTGAATCATTCGCCGCTCTGGCACATTGACCTCCACTTCAATGGAAGAGATATCCTGAAGGCTCAAAATACGGGATTTTGCCTGCACCGTTTCAAAATTATCTACGAATGTGTTGCCAATCACGCCATCAAAGGTCGCACGAAGTTCGGTATTTTGAACCGCTTTTTGTTTGATATTAACCTGCGCGCGCGCCGCGTCATAGGCGGCCTGAGCATTCGATACCTCCTGCTGCGATACCGCATCCGTCTCGGCCGCTTTGCTCACACGCTCGAACTGCGCCTTGGCTCGTTGCGATTCGGCCTGCGCAACGGCGAGGTCGTTTCGAAAGTCAGCATCGTCGAGTTTCGCAAGCACATCACCTTTTTTGACCTTCATTCCTTCCTCGGCTGCCAGTTCGGAGAGTTGCCCAGACACATCAAAGGCCAAATCGACTGCCTGAGCGGCTTTCACGCGCCCAGGAAACGTCACTGAGGTCTCGCTGACCCCCATGCCGACAATCTCTGATTTAACGGGTCGAATCACCACCGGCTCTGGTGGCGGCTCTGAAGACCAATCGACCATGAACACAGAATAGAGTCCAGCGCTAAATAGCACCAAACCCACAATAATGGGAATCGGTCCGCCCGATTTTTTCTTTTCACTCATGGTATGACCTCCGGCAATGCTTTGCCCGTGTTTGCCCGCGTTCGCTGGTGTTAGTTTGTCTCTTCTGAATTTGGTGACCAACCGCCACCGAGTGCCTTATACAGCTGAACCAAATTGCGTGCCTGCTCGCCTTTACTGACGGCGTAGGCATCATCTTGCAGAAATTTCGCGCGCTCCATATCGAGCACGTTTTGAAAATCGGTAAGGCCTGTACGGTAGAGCGTCTGAACCAGTTCCACGGATTGTTGGGCAGCGAGCATCGCGGTCGCGAGTAGCGCCTTTCGGTCTTCTTCCTGCGCCAACGCAACCATGGCATTTTCAACTTCTTCTACCGCAACAAGGATGCGTCTCTCATACGCGATAAGCGCGCGTTCGGTACGAATTTCCTCTATGTACACCGAATTCCGGATGCGTTTCCCATCGAACAAATTCCAGCGAAACGCCGGACCGAAACCATAGGTACGCGAATCACCGTCGAATGCGTCTCCGGACTCAAAGGCTTCCAATGCAAAGGTGCCGCCAAGCGCGAAGGTTGGATAGAGCAACGCTTGCTGGGCACCAATTCGCGCGGTCTGCCCGGCAAGACGCCGTTCGGCGGCACGTACATCCGGGCGCTGTCTCAGCAAATCTGTCGGAAGGTGTTTCGTGACGGATAATGAAGCAGATGGCGTAAGGCCTTTAGCAGCCAACTCACCGTGTAGCGCATTGGGATACTCACCCATCAGTACACCCAATCGGTTCACCGACTGTATATACCCAGCGCGTAGCTGCGGAACGAGGGACTCCGTCGTCGCCAGATTCAACTCCGCCTGACGAACATCCAGCATCCCGACCAGTCCGGCCTCATAACGATTTCGGGTCAATTCCACCGATTCCCGCTGCGCCGTGACATTCTCCTCGGCAAGCGAGATACGTTCCTGGAGATTGCGCGCGGAAATATAGCTTAATGCGACCTCCGCGTAGACACTTACAAGGACATCGCGATAATCTTCCATGCTCGCTGCGTAAGATGCCTCTGCGGATTCAATGTTGCGGCGAATTCTTCCCCATAGATCGAGCTCCCACCCCGCATCCACACCCACCTGATAAAACGTATCGGTGCGACTGACTCCCGATGGCAAGGACGGGCTAACGCTCTCGCTTGCGCGTGTGCGCTGGATCGTGCCGAAGCCATCAACCGAAGGCACCTTCTCACCACGCGAGATCGCGAGTAGCATTCGTGCCTCGTCCAAACGTGTCGCCGCTGCGGCCAGGGAAAGGTTATCCGATTCCACGCGTTCGATGAGCCCATTGAGAACAGAGTCGTCGAATACGGACCACCACTGCGCCAGATAGGCATCTCCTGTATCCAACCCTTCGAGGGCCGCCTCATGCCAGGCATCCGGGACAATTATTTCAGGAGGCTCATAGTCCGGACCAACGGTTATGCACCCCGTCAACGAAATACAGAGACAAACGATGACCAAGGACGTTGCGCGACGTATCATTGCCATAAACTCACTTCCCGACCCCAGACTCCAGGCATCCAAATTTTTCACTCGATTTACTTTATTCACACAAACCCTTTTCGCAATATAGTTGGATTTACCCGATCACTCGACTCGGAAAAAGTTGGACATCAACTTTCTAACGATATGTACGAGACGAGCCTCACGTACCTCTTCACTCACATTGGCGTCGATCGCAACTTTCGCTTCGATCGACCCTCGCCACAGAATTTCTCGGGTCGTTCCATCGTATAGATGCACGATCATCATGCCTTTGCCATAGAGTTCTTTGTCACCTCCCGGCGGAAACGCCCTTCCTCCAACAGGTGTAGGCAAATCCCCTGGTTTTATGGGGTCAGTGGCAGCCACCGCATAGGCCATCAGTAAATCAACGGTACCCGAAGACCCTAGAGTGTATTGGTTCTCTCTCATCACCTGATGCACAATGGAATCCAGCTGATCTATGTAGGGAGAAAGATCATTCGCCCGATCGCCTTCGATGCGCGATTCAACGATACGATACGTTCCGCTTTGGGGCAGACGTTTGTTGCTTTCAAATATGCTCGTCCCAACCGTGACGCGAAGTTCAGGAGGAAGATTCTCTACACGATCCACACGCGTCGATGCACAGGCAGAAATGAGTATAGCCATCCCAACGAGCAGGACAACCCTTGTGTTTTCATGCCAGACGGTTCGCGCCATGTCATCTCCCCACCGAAGTTAAGAAGACATCGGCCGGGTGGAGTATATTCAATTATACCCGTAGGTGACAAGGAATCCAGGAACCTATTGAGTGGAGGTAGTAAGATGCATCATTTCGATTCCTGTTACATTTGCAATGTATATTTGATATACGATGTATACTGGTTTTGCGTATGTCCATTAAATACAAAGCGTATATTTTCAGCTAACTACATTCACATTGTGCGTCTTGTCCACTTGGCGCACGCACCAATACCAAGCGAGCACATAAAGTATCCCCAAGTTAAACCCGGATTGAAGCTCCCACATCTTCCACCAATCGATGTAGGTTGGCGCGTACTCAAAACCAAGACACCAGATTGCGGCCAGGGCAAAACCGGGACCGAACCCGGCTCCGATAAATGCGCACATCATTGCACTCACTTTGTCGCGCTGAATCGTCGCGACCAGCACGGCACCAATCCACCAGGCGACCACTGTAAAATTCTGTGTATTGGTATACACCGTGCGATCAAGATTCGAACCGAGGGGCTCGGTGTAAATACCCAGATTATGATTCGGGAAAAACAGCGAGGGATACCACTGCACCAACCACCAGCCGAGCCATGCTGTGATGAAGGGGATCGTAAGACGACCGATCCATATTGGAAATGACGTTTTCTGACTGAGCGCCCAACCAAGCAGAACCCCACCTGGTGCGCCCCAACCGACCCGCACACAACGAACCAAAGCCAGCCTGTACTCGGGTCAACGTGGATGATTTCGTCCCCGACCTGAAACAACCCTCGAATCCAGGAGACATATTGTCCGTAACCCAGCTCGCCGCCGAGCGCAATGCCCAATCCAAGCCAGAGCGGAACGCCATAACACGCGAGCCCCTTGCGCCAACACATGTAAAACCAGAGAATCCCCCACATCATGCCCGGAACGATGGTGCCATCCATGCCGCCCCAGCCATTCGAGCCGCGTATCGCCCACGCGATGGCCCCATACTTCCGAAGATCAGTCCGGGGAGAATCTGCTCGTTCATGGCTCCGACTATACCCGATTGAGTGTCCCTTAGCGCGCGATGTTTTGTATATCGTTGCTGATTTTCGACGCTTAGCATAGGCTTCGAGTATGACTGCCGGGCTGACTAATTTCCATTCAATCCGAATACGGCGTAGGTCGAATCCTTACGCGTTCGGTCGCGCCCGCCAATGGCGAGCCCTATATATTGTCGTCCGTCAATGGTAAAGCTGGTGGGAGGCGCGAGAATTCCCGTGCGGACTCCCCCATTTATCGTAGACGTGTCGAATTCCCACAAGACTTCGCCTGTCTCGTCATTGAATGCACGCAGAATTCCGTCACTGGCTCCACCAAATACCAATCCCCCACCCGTGGCAAGCAATCCGGCCCAATTGGGACCACCCGGCGTTGCGAATTCCCACACCTTCTCGCCGGTGCGAACGTCGATTGCGCGAACAAATCCAAGACCATCGGAGGCCCACTCCATATTGCCGCCGAAAAACATCAGACCGGGTCTATACTCCGATTCCCCTCGTTGGAATACGGACCCGCGTTCCATATCCGGTATATACATCAGATGCGTATTCGGATTGTATGCCGAAGGAGGCCAATTCTTGCCTCCGTAGAGTCCGGGGAATACCGTCTTGTCACCCGGATTCAGCATCTCTTCTGTTAACACTGGAATCCCCTTCTCATCGTATTCATGCCAATTCGTGCGTGTATAGGGTTTTGCAAAAAGGAACTCTCCCGTCTCCCTATCCAGCAGATAGAGAAAACCATTTCGATTCGCCTGCGCGAGAGCCTTAACTTTTTTCCCGTTGATGACCTCATCGACCAGCACCAGTTCATTCACACCGTCCCAGTCAAACTCATCACGCGGTGACGGCTGGAAAAACCAACGCAACTTCCCTGTATCCGCGTCCAACGCCACGATCGAGTTGCTGTAAAGATTTGTTCCCTCCCGGGCGTGGCGGTTAAGATCCGGACCCGGATTCCCCGTGCCCCAATACACCAGGTTTAATTCGGGGTCGTAGCTGCCGGTGAGCCATGTCGGCGCGCCGCCTGTTTTCCAGGAATCTCCGGCCCAGGTCTCGTTCCCGGGCTCGCCTTCACCGGGTATCGTAAAAAAACGCCACGCCTGTTCGCCTGTCATGGCGTCATAAGCCGCGACGAATCCGCGTATCCCATACTCTCCCCCGCCCACGCCGATCAACACTTTTCCGTCAACGACCAGCGGTGCACCTGTGATCGAATAACGCAGCGCGGTCTCAGCGACGGCCACATTCCACTTAACCTTGCCCGTCTTTGCATCAAAACAGATTAGATGCGCGTCCAGCGTTCCCCAGTACACATTTTCCCCGTAGACCGCTACGCCACGATTCACGGGGCCGCAACAAACGACCGCGCGCCGTGGAAAATCATAATCGTATCGCCACAGTGTCTCGCCTGTTTTTGGATCCACAGCGATCAGATGACTCTCTTGTGTCGTGATGAACATGCGCCCATTCGCCACAACCGCAGAGGTCTCGAATTGCCCCATGCCGACCCCGGTGTTGGTGGTCCATACGACTTTAAGCTGGGATATGGTGTCTCGATTAATTTCGTCCACCGGTATATATCGCCAGCTCGCGTAATTGCGCCCATGGGTCAACCAATTCTCGGAAGAATTCTGAGCATCGATCAGCATGGCATCGGTGATCGGATCATCGGCGAAAGCGGCGTTAGCGCTTAGGAAAATACTCGTGATTATCGATACTGAGAGAATTAATTTTCGCGCTCGGTGTTTCGACTGAATGGTGACCGGACAATTGGAATAATATCTTGTTTTAGGCATCTTCGAAGCATAACAATTTTCATGACCATGCTCAACTAATCATCACCGATCATCGCGATGAGGGCATCCGCGATACTCCCCCGCCAGTTTAGTTGGCTGTGTCCGCCATTAAATTCGTCGTACTTGACGATTTCGTTTCCTTTGGCGATGAGCACATCCCGGAAGTGTCGGTTAACGATCACCATGCTCGGCGCACCGTTTTCATTCAGGCCAATTTCGATGAAGAAACGGATTGGTTTGGGATCGACTTGGGCGTACTGACGGGTCAACCATTCTCCTTCAACTTCATGCGCGAGGAAGGTCGTATTCGTATCAGGCGACCACCAATAGGATCCGGACTGGGAGATCACATTGCCAAAAAGTTCGGGGTGTCGAAACGCCATGAATGACGACGCGAGTCCGCCGAAACTTGCTCCCGCGACAAGATTTTTCGCTGGGTCGGTTGAGACGTTGTAGTTCTCTCGCACTCAGGGCATAAGTTCGGTCGACACGAAATCAATGAAATCGTCGTTGCAGGGCAGCTCATCATTGCGCATACCCTTTGCGTTCCCGACGAATACCGCTACTACAGGCGGGATTTTCTTCGCATGAATCAGATTGTTCAGAATTCGCGGTGTGGGCACAACGGTCGTATAGATGGAGAGGTCGAAAAA
>JAYGCN010000150.1:0-3320 GCA_046583315.1 Candidatus Hydrogenedentota bacterium | reverse complement strand
AGGGGGCGCGATGAATATGGGGTCGACGGTAATCGGGTAAGTCGCATCCGTATCATGTACAACAAAGCGGGTTTCGCCTTGCCAAAGTCGTAGGGTGGCCGGGATTATCCGGCCCGTCGCATCCGTGACCTCAAGTTTGGCGTATTGGAGCAGCGTGCGCTCGTCCTCATCTCTGAATTCTATTGTGTTCGCACCCGTGCCATTGTCCGGTCTCGCCGAACCGGCGAACTGGCCTGTGAGTATCAACGGCCCAGGGCCTGCAGGGCGGTGCCCGATGGTAAAACCATGTTCAAGTCCGGCTTCAGTATTGATAAACCATTCTTCGATGCCCGGGTAATTGTAGCTGAGGCGGTTCGTGTGGTCTTCGGTGGTTGGTAGAACAGGCGCTACATCCAGCATGTTCTTCTCGCGTCCCCAGGATTCGAACTGCCACCGCACATCCCAATCGGGGTCGCTCGTTTCACGTTCGACAATCTGAACCCCGTCCTCGCGAAAATAGCCACGCAGATTATTCTTACGATTGGCGATGTGGAGTCCGCCGGGCGCACCTTTGATGACGGAGGTGTCCTGCCATGAGACGTTGTACTCGGCCTTGCGGATTCCTTCCTGCACTTCGTTGAACCACGACGAGTCCGCGTGGCTCTCGGAAGCGTCGCTCATATCACGGGTGTCAGAAATACGGCTAGGGGGCGCCTTTGCAGTCTCTTGCTGGCGCACGACCGTCGAATCATCAAGAGAGCCAATGAGCCGAACCGCTCCCGGTGGCAACCCCACGAGAATCAGCACCACAGCGAGAAGAAATAGAATCGCGATGGCTCGACTTTTGAACTTCATTGCGTTCTCCATTTCAGCTCTGCATATCTCCGCTGTGCCCGGTCCAATCAGAGTCTACGGCGATACCGGTGTAAAGGTTACACAATGGGTCAAATTGTTAGGGCCCCTAACAAAAATTGTCCTATCGCCCTTGCCAAATACTAAGTAAAGTCCGAGCACCGAGCCGTAACATCATCCCGTTCATGTATCAACAATACTAGAATTATAACTTGTATATATTGCGAAACCATGGCAACTACATGACGATTGGGTGACAAACTGGTAAATAGTGGGAGCCGGTTCCGAGCCGCGTTGCTATGACCCTCAATCTTACTTAGCAACTGGTACCATTAACGGGGGCGGACCACCATTTTGCTTGACGGTACACAGGTAGGGGGCAGTTCCGCCTCAGTCATGATTTGCCCCAAAAAAGTACCATTTTGAATGAGTAGCTTGATGAATCGGTGACAAACGTAGCAGTCGAGAACATCGTCGGCTTTAGAGTCTTCAGAGATGGGAATAAAAGTGCTGCAAAAAGGACAAGCGACACCGTCTTGGTCGGCATCTTGTTTGGACTGCATGAAAGGTTCAATTTTACCCGCATGATACGCACGAATAAAGGCGTCCACGCAAACAGGGTCAAACTGGGTGCCCTTATGCTCCTCAATTTCCTCCAAGGCTATTTTGGCAGGTAGTCCATCACGATAGGGGCGATTGCTGGTCATGGCATCAAAGGTGTCAGCCACGGCGACGAGGCGTCCTTCTATGGGAATGTCCTCGCCTTCCAAGCCATACGGATAGCCTTTACCATCAATACGCTCATGGTGATACAGGCAATAAGGAATCAGCGCTTCCAGCTTTTTACAATCGCGCATCAAGGCTGCACCACGTTCCGGATGAACTTTCATTTGGGCATATTCATCTTCGTTCAGACTACCGGGTTTGCGCAATACGGCATCGGGGACACCGATTTTTCCAATGTCATGCAGCACGCCGCCCATTTCCACTTCCAAAATTTTTTCATCTTCCCAACCCATTTCTTTAGCGATTTCGATGGCGTATTTTGTCACGCGAAAGGTATGCCCAAGGGTATAATGATCACGCATCTCAATAGCATTGGCTAGGAGTTTTAAGGTGGTTTGAAAGTCATCTTCAAGTTGCTGATGATATGAGGCATTTTGTATAGCAATGGCCGAAGGTCCGGCCAACGCTACTAACAATTCCAAGTCATGGGGCTTAAAAGCATTGCTCATTCCTCGGGTATCAAGATAAATTAACCCGAGAGTTTTCTCCCGAAAATACATCGGAACGCACATTACCGAAGCAATATTACCCATGGTAATGCTCTCGGAAGCATCGAAGCGCTTGTCCGCGCCCGCGTCAGAGACGAGTACCGCTTTTCTTTCTTCAAAGGCCTTTTTAATAATGGTGGTACTGACTTGAATCATATCTCGTTGAGTGATGCTGTGTTCATGAATTACGTGAAGCAAACCTGTGACATCGTCCACTTTCATAATGACGGCATTGCTCGCGGGGATGAGGTTCAATAACTGCTCGATGACTTTTTCAAAAACTTTTTCTAAATTGTTCTCAGAAGAAATTATCTGATTGGCTTCATAAATCGCTTTGAGACGGGCTTGTAATTGTTGCGTTTCATTATCCGGGGAATCACCGCCAGACATCGTGCTAAAAAGCGAGCTATAAACATCCTCTGTGTTCGAGGCTTGCACAATCCCGGCAAGGTCTTCTTTGAGTACAATAAAATTTGAATCGCTCAAGCCCGAGAAAGGTGAAATTTCCGTTCTTCCTCCAAATCGAAATTCCGTTTCGCCGATCAGGATGATTTGACCCGTGCTCAACTTTACTTTTTCAATGCGATGCCCATCAACTAAAGTACCATTACCGCTTTGTAAATCCAACAGGAAAACATCGGATTCAATCACACGAAATCGAGCGTGTTCACGGGAGACCAGAGGGGTGTTTAAATGGATATGACAACTTGGGTTTCGCCCGATGATGTAGCCATCTTCTATAGGATACTCTGCACCAGCGGAGATACCATTTATTTGAGTGATTTGATACTGATTCACAAATCAATTCCCCTGAATTTGAGAAAAGCGATGTTCAAAACACACTCTAACACGTTGATTCTAAGTAATACGAATACTTCAAATATAAACCGTTTTAGACTGATTAACGCTCATACCCATCCCTTCTTTTGGGCATATAGTCGTATGGTCAAAATATTCAGCCTACATGAAAACGCCCCGATTTGTTGTTAATGAGATAGCAAATGGTGCTAATTTTGGATCGATGTTCGGGATGATGCCGGGCCAGCCGAGTCATATCGTCGAACATTGAAGGAGTAGATGGAGCTTTCCTGTCGTCTTTTTCCGAGAACTGATGACTGAAACTACGCGGCTTCGCGGTAGTAATACTTCAGCATACCTCCCAGACGTTCATCGCATTGGATGTCGCCGCGTCCGCGTCCGACTTCGTCACCTGGA
>JAYGCN010000057.1:0-4176 GCA_046583315.1 Candidatus Hydrogenedentota bacterium | reverse complement strand
TTCGCCAGATACGCTTCAGGCGTCGCACGTTTCCCGAAGAGCATGACTTTGGACGTAATCCAGAGACTCTCACGATTGTTGATTTGCTCAACGAAGGGTCCGATGGTCGAGTGGGACTGGCCGTTCGCGTAGGCCTGCGCTGTATCCAGGTAGTTGATGCCCATCTTGTAGCAACGATGCAGTAATTTATCATAGACCGGATCGAACTTCTGTGAACAGCCCAGCAACAGGATCGGGATCTGTTTACCCGTCGTGCCCAATTCGGTCGTCGGCACAGTCGGTTTGGCCTGCGCAAGCTGAATGGCGGCCAACACCTGCTTCGGCGACGCGGCCGAAACGAGTCCAGCACCAGCAGTCGCCATGGCAGCCGTCTTAAACAGGTCGCGGCGTGTAATTTTGTCTCGGTTCATGATCAATTTCCTTCTGCAACAAACGATCAAACTAGTAGAACAAAAAAATCCTCTGAATCATTCCAGATTCAGAGGATTGAAGGGTATCATGATGACTACGCCAACCGCGCTTCGGCCTCGCCCAGCCGTTTCGCAATGTCGATGCGTTGCGGACAGGCCTGGGTTGCCGCAGCAAGGTCAACCGAACGGAATTCTTTCTGTTCCGTGGAAAGTGCTTGATACAACTGGCGCGCTTCCGCTTTTTCGCCGTAGCATTCATCGTACATCAGGTACCGGAGCTGATCGGAAATTTTCAGTTCGCCATCCACACGGGATTCGCAGATGTGACTACAACCCTGGCAACGGTTTCCCGACGTCTCTGCGGCGTAACGGAACAAGTCAGACATTTCCGAGGCCGTTAATTGAACTTGGCTGCGCGCGGCGTTCGAGTTTTCCTTGAGGATCTTCATATTGTTGATGCCGGAAACGCATGCGTCGATACGTTCATCGGCCCACGCCGCTTTCAAGCGCGCCTGATGCAACGTGAAATTCGCAGACTTGAACTCTGTAACTTTCTTTCCATCTTCCGGCACCGAGCTCTGTGTTTTCATCGCAATGAGGCCGATGCCCGCTTTCACGCAGGCGTCCATCGCTTTGTTCAACTCAAGGTCGCCGTACATCGTAAAGTTGTAGCGGAACATGATTGCGTTGATGCCGTCGCTGCCGATACCGGCCGCTTTGTTCAACAGGTCAACGACGTTGCCATCATGACAGGAGAATCCGAAGTATTTTGTCTGACCATCTTTCTTGAGTTTGTCGCCCATGGCGAGGTATTCCGGGCCCAACACTTCAGTGTGCTTGATCCCGTGCATGAAGTACATGTCCAGATGGTCGGTGCCGAGCACTTTGAACTCTTTTTGGATATCATCGTAGTAGCGAGAAGCCGGATCGGGGTTGTTTCCTCCCCAGAGACCGGACTTCGACGTGATCCAGACATTGTCGCGTCCCACTTGCTCGATAAAGGGTTTCAGCGTCACGTGTGATTGACCGTTGGCGTATTTCGTACCGGTGTCGATATAGTACATGCCAATTCTGTGTGCGCGATGCAGCATTTTATCGAAGGTCGGATCGAATTTCTGTGATCCCCCCATCAGAAGAATCGGGATATCTTCGCCCGTCGTACCCAGTTTATGGGTAGGCACTTTCGCGAGTAATGGCGGTGCGGCATCCTGAGCCGTTGCATCCTGCACGAGCGTAACGCCCAGTCCAACTCCTGCAACTCCGGTAGCGGTGGCGGCTTTCTTGAATAAATCACGCCGCCCAAAAGTCTTCTCACTCATGTTCCTGGCTCCTAACGGTTACAGTACAACTCGGCTCAATTATGCATATTCTCTAGACTTCAACAACATTTTACGTTCGTCACTGCGGCTCTCACCAACAGCCGTGACATACACCGCACGGGAATCCTTGATAGGGCATTCGGTCTCACAGATCCCACAACCAATGCACAGATCCGGCACGATAAACGGCTGATTCAGCACGACAAGATTACCGTATACATCTTTAACCTGGAAATCCTTGGTCTGAATAGCCTTGGGTGATGTCGGGCATACTTCCTCACACACCACACACGGGATTTCCATCGCGTGCGGCAAGCAACGGCCTTTATCAAAGAATGCGGTGCCCAAACGAATCGGCCCTTCTTCTTCCCAGGTGCCTTTACCTAGTTTCTCTTCCACGACGATTTTCTTGATGGCACCGGTCGGGCAGACCTCGGAGCACAAGGTACATTTCAACTGACAGTGACCAATGGTGAACTTCATGACCGGCGTCCAGAGGGCTTCGAGTCCACCTTCTTTCCAACTGGCCGGCTGCAATACGTTTGTCGGACACGCGTTGATGCACTGGTCACACTTGATGCATTTGGCAAGGAACTGAGACTCTTCCACGGAACCCGGAGGACGAATCAATTCGGGTGAGAAGTTTTTGTCCGTATTTGCACCGTGATTCTTGATAAAAGGATAAGCGAGAACACCAGATACCGATGCGAACACAAATCGGCGACGGCTCAGGTCCGGCGCCGGTTTCACCTGTTTGGTATCCAGACCGAACATCGTGAAGGTAAGCGCATCTTCGGGGCAATCATCGATGCAGTTCATGCAGGAGAAGCATTCGCTCAGTCGAACCTGACCCATCGGGTCGGCGGCACCTTCACAACGCGTGAGACACAGATTGCAGTCTGTGCATTTGTGAACGTCACGGTTGATGCGGAAGATTGCAAAGCGGGAAAGCACACCCATAAACGCGCCCAGGGGACACAATACGCGGCAGAAGAAACGTGGAATAATTACGTTCATCCCCACAAGTCCAAGCATCATCAGACCCACCCAGAACGAACCCAGGAACACACGGGATTCAACGCCGGGCGCAAATTTGAGATCGTCAAGCGCTTTGGTATCCACTCCCGCCCTGAACAGTAAATCCGAAGACTCCGTAATCGCCATATCGGTTGCCGGAGCAACAACAGTCGCAAAGGTGCGATACATGAGGCAGATGGGATCAAGTAGACCTATCTGCAACGATCCGAAGGACGCCATAATCAAAAATACCGTCAGAATCATATACTTGATGTAGTAAAAATCACGGTAACGATTCGAGCCAATTCGGTCTTTTCCGCTTCCGACATTAAAAAGCCAGCCCACAAATTGGTGTAGCGTGCCGTAGGGACAAATCCAGTTACAAAATACACGCCCAAAAAGTAGCGTGAGCACGATAATGATCATACCCCAACCGAGATAACGATACACGTAATGCGTGGAGAGGATATTCGCGACCATCACGAGGGGATCGAATTCGAGGATTCGCGATACCGGATAGCCTTCAAGGCGTGAGGTCCAGGTTAACCATACCGAGATCAGAAAAACACTGAAGAAGAATATCTGCGAAACAATGCGTACATTGGTAATGCGAAAAAACATCTTCGAATCAAATTCGGTAAAAAATTTCTTTACTGCGGCCATTATGGCTCCCTCATTAACTACACTAAAATGCTATTTCGTTCATCAGACTCTGAGAATTTATTACAGGAGACGCTCTTCCCGAACACGACCTTTCCAGTCCATAACACCGCCGCCTTTGGCTTCAGCCATTTTCAAGTACGCGGGGTAATCGGTACCACGTTCCAACGCGTGCTCGAATGTCCATGTATCCAGCGCGACACCGTCGAGACCCGCCATCACCACATCGCCCGGCTTCACATTAGAAGGATCGCCCCCGGTCGGGCCATTTTCCATCATGACATTCGTACCGTCAATAATGGTCATCGTGGGTCTCATCATGATCGAAAGGTCCGAAATGATACCGTGAATGTCCTGATGGAATCGGTTGCGCGTTCCGCCGAGTAATCCGTACCAGTTTTTGATGCTCATTGACGCATTGCATAAGTTATGATCTTTTACCGGAGAAAAGCCAATGACTTTATCGACACCTTCAAAAGGTCTTGCGAGGAACCACCAGTTCTCGATAAGGGTTGCGCCCGGCGTATAAAGCATTTTGAAAGCATTGTCGTCGGGCATATAAATACGGGCACCCGCGCGCGCTGCCTGCGGGCCAATTTTGCTCTTTCGGAAACAGTCCGGCGCGGATTCAATAGGATTATCGGCGACACGCACCTCTGAGGCACCGGCTTCGCTAATCAACAAGCGAATCAATTCTTCGAGCATGTCCGGGTTCGATGTCGCACCCAAGTTAGGCGAACGGTCAAAGGCGACGTTCGGTTTTACAAGAA